>JBATTD010000444.1:0-1792 GCA_049670345.1 Ignavibacteriaceae bacterium | reverse complement strand
GATTTAGGTACATTTATAAATCGTCCTTTAAATTCACCGGAAATTATTCTCATCCTCATAATCTATAAAAATAATAAAATTCAGAGCAGTCCGTCAGGCAATTCTGTATGCTATTCCTGCAGCTGAAGAAAATGAATTGAACTTTTGACTGTAGAGAAGACTTTCCAGGATTTTTGGGGTTGTTGTTAGTTTATCGAAAGGATTGAACAAAACAAAAGCTATCCCTGTTTTTTCTGTTATTTTTTTTGCTAATTCATCATTAACGCTTTCGCCTGTTATATATGCAGCTTGAACCAGCCCCTTCATAATATTTTTTGATTGAGTTGGAGATAATTCATGTTCTATAATTTGATAAATATCATTTTGGCTTTTGAGCTTATGAACTTTTTGAGAGATTATTTTTCCTTCTAAAGAGTGAATGATTGATAATTGTTTTTTAGAAACATATACACTTAATCTTAATCCTTGCTTTATTATCGAATTGCTTAAAGTGAGTGCTCTTTCGGATGCGAGATGTGCATTATCAATATATCCTAAATCTAAATCATTTTGCATGCAAAATTTATTTAATATCTTTAAATACTTTCTTTTAATAGCATAAACTATAGCAGTATTTTTTGTAAAGATCATATTCTTCTCTACTTCAAGATATTGAAGAATTATTTCTTCTGGCTTTAAAAAGGGATATATTACAGAAAATTCCCATTTGAATTCTTCAATAATGTCTCTATGAAGCAAAGTGTTATCGAATGGTAGCTGTGCAATATAAAACATTTCCAGGGGTAGGGAAAATGATAATTTTCTGCTTTTAAAGGGTTTCCTTAATTGGAATTCATCGAATGCTGTTTGAAACTGTGTGAGGACTTTTGTTTCATTATCGGAATTAAAATTAATCGGTTCAGCAAAAACCACTTCGTTCAAATTATCTAAACCTACACTATCAGGCGAACCCAATACTTCAACAACTTGTAATTTTGTGTCCGATACATTCAGTCCGGCATGAATAAAAAATCCGGCCATAAAATAAAATTACTCCCAGGAAGCTGTATTCTTCAGCGCATCAGTCTCTAAGCTGCCAACAGAACCGTAACCATCTAAGTCTTCAAGATAGTAGCGTGTGCCAAAAGAAATTGTAGTATCGATACGGGTAATTTTTCCTCTTCTATTGATTACAGTATCAATTACAATAGCGGTATCAATTTGTAAAACATAAACAGAATGTGATTTTGGTGTCCATTTTAAGCTTTCCGGAACAAACTCTCCGCTTAGAAGTGATTTGAATGGATTTGCAGGCTTCATTATCAATGAATCGAATGCATTTACTACACTATCGACAAACGGATCGGATTTAATAAAATCGATTAGCGCATCTAAGTTTCCAGAGTAGTTATTATATTTTTTTTCCCAAAGAATTTGAGCTTCCTTGATATTAGCCATCCTAAGACGCGATTCTGTCTTATTGTATTTTTCAGCTTCAACATATTCGTGTGGGTCTATTATAGCTACTTTTACAAGCAAAACCGTAAGCACAGCAATAACTAGGTATAATCCTGCGTGTATATACCAAGGATCAGATTTAAGGTCCATTTTTCCTCCGGACTAATAAAAAATTTCAGAATGACTATTTAATATATAAAAACTTTTTAATTTTATTAAACTTCACTTTTCCGATGCCGTTAACTTCCATTAATTCTTCCAGGTTTTCAAATTTACCTTTTTTATTTCGCAGATCAATTATTTTTTGCGCTGTTTTTTCCCCGATTCCCGGTAATCTGATCAAAGTATTTAAATC
>JBATTD010000443.1:0-3312 GCA_049670345.1 Ignavibacteriaceae bacterium | reverse complement strand
ACCCGCACACGGATTTCATTTGAGCTTGCAGAAAAAAGATTATCGGCAGACACAGTCAATTTTTCTCTATCATCAAGCAGTGTTAAAAAGGGTGAGAGTTTAAAAGATACAGTAAAAAATATTGAAGCAATGAAAATTGATATGATTGTAATAAGACACTCTGCTGCGGGAACTCCCTTTTATTTAACTAAAATTTGCGATGCTATGATCATCAATGCCGGTGACGGGACACATGAACATCCGACACAAGCATTGTTGGATATATATTCTATACGTGAAAAGTTTGGTAGGCTTGAAGACTTAAAGGTTTGCATTGTTGGTGATATTTCGCATAGCCGTGTTGCGCTCTCAAATATATTCGGATTGTTAACAATGGGAGTAAAAGTTTCTGTTTGTGGTCCTTCCACAATGATACCAAGAAAGATTGAAGAATTAGGTGTTGATGTAATACATAATATTGATGAAGCTATTCAGGGAAATGATATTTTGAATGTACTGCGAATTCAGCTTGAGCGTAAAGCCGGTGAGAATTTTCCATCTTTACGTGAATATGCAAAATATTTTGGAATTACTAAGGAGAGATTGGACAAAAACGGTAAAGAAATTCTTATTCTTCATCCAGGTCCTATTAATCGCGGAGTTGAAATTTCATCCGAAGTTGCTGATGGTTCTGATCAAATAATATTAGATCAGGTTACAAATGGTGTTGCCATTAGAATGGCTGTTCTTTATTTACTCGGAACTCATAATTAGGATTAATAAATGAAAATTATTCTTAAAGATATCAACCTCTTTCATCCTGAACAAAAATTACATGAGAAAAATACATCTGTTTTATTAGAAGATGGAGTGATTTCCAAAATTGGTAATCTTAAACCAAAGGATTTTGAAAAAGCCGATGTTTTTGAATTTGCAGGTGAGTACGTTGTTCCCGGTTTTTTTGATATGCATGTTCACCTTCGGGAGCCGGGAAGAGAAGACGAGGAAACAGTTGTAACTGGCTGTAATGCTGCTGCCTATGGCGGTTTTACAGGCGTTGCTTGTATGCCAAACACACAACCGGCAATTGATTCTGCCGAAACAATAAACTTTATTAAAGAACAGGCCAAAACTCATCTTGTTGATGTTTATCCAATTGCGGCTGCAACTGCTGGAAGAAAAGGCGAATTGCTTTCACCTATGGCTGAATTATTTGAAGCGGGTGCTGTTGGTTTTTCTGATGATGGTGTTGCAATCAAATCTGCATCGATATTGCGGAAGGTTATGGAATATTCGCAAATGTACGATTTGATTGTCATCGAACATTGCGAAGATGAAACTCTTGCGGGCGGTGCTATGAATGAAGGTTTAAATTCCACGTTATTAGGTTTGCCTGCAATTCCTTCGGTAGCTGAAGATATAATTGTTAGCAGAGATATACAAATGTCAGAGTATACTGGTGGAAAGCTCCACATCGCTCATATCAGTACGAAGAATGCTGTGCAGTTGGTGAGGGAAGCAAAAGCAAAAGGTATAAAAGTAACCGCCGAGGCAACACCTCACCATTTTAGTTTGATTGATGATATGGTTAAAACTTATAATACAAATTATAAAATGAATCCTCCCTTGAGAACCCGTGAAGATGTTGATGCGATAATTGAAGGTTTAAAAGACGGAACTTTGGATTGTATTGCAAGTGATCACGCACCCCACTCAATTGAAGAAAAAGAAGAAGAGTTTCAATATGCTCCAAACGGTATCTTAGGATTAGAAACAGAAATCGGTTTAACTTTTTCAGAATTATTTCATAAAAAAATTCTTGAACTAAAAGATATTGTTGAAAAATTATCTATTAATCCACGAAGGATTTTAAATATCCCTGTCCCTAAATTTAATGTTGGTCAGGAAGCAAATTTTACTATATTAGATACTAATGTTGTTTGGACTGTAGATATAAACAAGTTTAAAAGTAAATCTAAAAATTCACCATTCGATAAAAAGCTGCTTACAGGGAAATCAGTAGCTGTGATAAATAATCGGAAGATGTTTTACGATGATGAATTTATAAATATTTAAGAATTTTTAACCTCCAACCACTTATCATCCGTTTTCTTTCAACTGAATAATTAAAAATTTTCACTGTATATTTTATTATACGGCTTATTAAAAAAATCTTTGAAAACAGCTTAATTTCAAAGAATATCTATGGCATTTAGTTTGGGTTATTCGTCTAAAAGATTAAAGACAAATAAAGGTGCTAAGATGAAACTCATATTATTAACAATCGCTTTTACAACATTATTACTCACTCAAGCTTGTGATGTTTACGAGCCCTATAGAGAAGTTGATTATACTCCTCCCGCAATTCCAAAAAACGTTGTGGTAATGAACGGTGACAACAGGGTCGATCTGTTTTGGGATAACAATAGAGAATCTGACCTTGCCGGATATAATGTTTATGTTAGTGATACTTATGACGGAAGATATGAACTCATTGGTTCTTCTGATTATAACAGTTTTGCAGATTACTATGCCGAAAATGGTGTAACTTATTATTATGCAGTTACTTCTTATGATTATAACGGGAACGAAAGTGAACTGAGCTTTGATGTAATCTATGCAACTCCGCGCCCTGAAGGATTTAACCAATCTATTTTTGATTACAGAAGGTTCCCAAATAATTCGGGCTATTCATTTTCTAAGTATTCAGTATTCCGATATGATGATTTGCGCACTGATTTCTTCTTTGAGATCCATGAGGGCGAATTTTATCTGAATGTTTGGGATGATACGGATATTCAAGACATGGGATCAACGAATGATATTTATGATATAGAATTTGCTCCAATTTCAGGTTGGTCGCCAACAAAGGATGTTAAAGCTATTGTAGGACATACTTATGTAATCTGGACTTGGGATAACCATTTTGCTAAAGTAAGAATTTTCTCAATGACGGGTGAAAGAGTTGTTTTTGATTGGGCTTATCAGTTAGTTGAAGGTGAACCTCAATTAAAAGGTTTAAGAAATGCTGAGACAAGAAAATCTTTGAAAAGAATAACTATCAGACCGTAAGATATAAGAGAAAGTGCGATTCGTGACAAACTTAAGAACTAATTTAGTTGGTCAAATAATTTACCAATACATTTGGAAATGAATCGCACTTTTTAGCAATTTAGATTAGACTTATTTATAGATTTCCAGAAATATTTATTTAATTTACGATACAATGAAGAAAATAATAATTTTAATTTTGATACTTATTTTGGGGCAGCAAATCTTTGCACAAGAATATCCTATCAAGAATGATTTAAAGTCCAACTCACAGAATACAAT
>JBATTD010000442.1:0-9472 GCA_049670345.1 Ignavibacteriaceae bacterium | reverse complement strand
GTTATGCTGCAGACAGACAGGGAGATTCTTAAACATAAGGTAGTTCTTCTCAGATAATTCCACTATTCCAAACATTTTTATATCAGTTCCGATATCTATTATATCAATCTAAATTATACCTTCCTTCAACCGGACCGTTCTCTAATTTTAAAACACCACGCGGGCAAACTGCTGAACAAATACCACAGCCCACACAGGAAGCACGGATGATATTTTGCCCTCTTTGCGCATACCATTTAACATCTATTCCCATCTCGCAATAAGTAGAACAGTTACCGCAGGAAATACATTGATCTCCGTTAACAGTTATTCTAAATCTGGATAAATATTTCTGGATAATTCCTAATATTGCAGCCATCGGACAGCCAAAACGGCACCAAACCCTGCTTCCAAAAATAGGGTAAAACCCAACACCAATTACACCGGCGAACATTGCTCCAATTGTAAATCCGTAAATTGATGAAAAAGTTTTTGATAACGAACCGAACACAGCTCCTTCGGATGCAGAGTTGATCCACAAAAGAATAGTTGTAATTACTATAAATACAAGTACGGAATGAATTGATATTCTTTCAATCTTCCATGCTCTAAGTGATTTATAGGAAAGTTGTCTGAACGGATCGCCCAAAGTTTCTGCTAATCCGCCACATCCGCAAACCCACGAGCAATACCATCGTTTTCCGAAAAAATATGTTAAAACAGGAGTTGCAATAAACGTCATTGCCGCACCCCAGAACACCATAAAATATCCAAGTGCAGCAGCGCTTTTAGTTAAGTATGCAATTTTGGAAGGGAAGAGATATTCAGGTTTCAATGGCCAAAAGTAAGTGAAGTAAAAATCCGGTTTATTCATTGCACTCAATAATGCGGGAATTAAAAACGTAAATCCTAATTGAAAAAAACTAACAGAAAATGTTCTTATAATTTGATAGCGGTTATACCGATATTTAATTATCATCCTTATTCCCATTACGATAACAGCAGTGGTATAAAACGTTCGTATAAAAACCATCTGCCTGCAGGTTTGCCTTGCAGTCATTGACTGAGAGGATCAACCAAAGTTACCCATCCTTTAATAAGATCGGGAAACCAGTAAAGTGCAACATAAAATCCGGTTATTATTATTCCTAAAACCCAGCCTGCAACGCCCTGCTTTGTAATTGAATTAAAAAATATCCTGTTGTTTTTAATTCCAGGTGGTGCTTCTTTAATTTTGGGGATAAAATACATAAGTCCGCCTGTAACGGATAAACCAAATGTAAGAATGAAAAATAAAAAGGGAGAAGATTTTCCTGCATCGCCAAGAGCAAGAATGAAAAACAAAATTCCAAGAGCAAAAATTGCCAACCCAAATTTTTTAAACGTTTCAGTTTTACTGTTGTGTAAATAAACGTTTAACGGTTGTATCTCAGCAGGTTGCGTGAGTGTTGTATTCATTTTGTTTATTTATGCTGTTAATTTTAACGAGAGTTTGTTTTTTAATTTTATTGGATGAACGGGATTTAGCTTGTTGTAATGAACAATTATTTTTGATTCATACTTCTTATAAAATTCGGGATCAAAATTGGCTGTTCGCAGATTTTCCAAAACATAATCTATTGTTCTGTTTTCGCTTATCCATTTATCAAAAACAACATGGCTTAATCTAATGCCATAAGAATTTATTCCAACTAATACTCTATCGTCCGAACGATAAACAATATTTATTGCACGTTTGTGATCATCGTGTTCCCACCAAAATGTTTCCTCACCATCACGCTTAATGTTGCTTACAAATCCGTATGTCTGATATTCAATATCTAAAAATTTTGCTGAGTTAAACCATACCCCTCGTTTATATTTTGTTCTTTCGCCAAGAATTGTTTTTGCTAAAACTTCGCCCTGCATTTTGCCTGTATACCATAGTTGTTCAAAACGATTTCTATCTGAATCAGGAACAATTATTTCAGCACAATCTCCTGCAGCATAAACATCAGAAATGTTTGTTTCCAAATAATCATTTACGAGCACACCGTGGTTTGTTTTAATAGATGAGTCTTTAACCAAATCAATATTAGGAGAAACGCCGGGAGTTAATCCAACAAATTGTGCTTTTATTTCTTCACCTTTATCGGTTGTAATGGCTCTAATCCTTCCATTATCGCCTGCAATTATTTCCTTTAGATTTGTGTTTAAACGAATATCAAATCCATATTCAAGGATGTGACGGGTTATAACTTTTGCATCTTCTTTAGGCAGAATGTTATCCCAGTAAAATTCTTCGCGTATAACAAACGTAACAGGTACTTCTCTTGAATGAAGCATCTCGGCTAATTCAATTCCTATTAATCCTCCGCCAACAATTACGGCGTTATTTACTCCATCGGTATTTCTTTCAAGGAGTTCTAAATCCTGCAGATGATATAAACCCTGAACACCAGGAAGATCCTGTCCGGGCCAACCAAATTTGTTGCTCTTTGAACCTGCAGCAATAACAAGTTTTGTGTATTGGACTGTTTCGTTGCTGCTGAGATGCAATACCTTTTTATCAGTATCTATCTCATTCACTTTTGCATAAATAAGATCAAGTCTATTCTTTTCCCAAAACCAATCTTCATAAGGTTTGATGTTTTCGAATTTCATGTGTCCCATGTAAATATACATCAAAACGGTACGTGAGAAAAAGAATTTTGATTCATCAGAAATTAAAGTGATTTTCATATCACTTCTTTTTCTTACATGACGCGCAACCGTAACACCCGTTATGCCATTACCAATAATTACTAAATGTCCCATAACAAATTTTTTGTTTCAAAATAATTTTAGTTTACAAAACAATTTTAAATGTACTGGCACTTTTATGTTGTCGTTAAGATGATAGTTTATATAGCAATCCCGATTCAAAAAATTAATTCTTTTATCTTACACAAAAACTAACTAAGAAATAATCCCTTCTATGTGCTTAATGCTTCGGTAAAAAACAAGTCGTTCATTTTCCAGTTCAACTTTTATCAAATCACCGGGAATGAGTTTTTGAGATGCAATAAATCTTGAGAGAAGATCAACTAATTCTCTTTCCATTGCTCTGCGTAACGGACGTGCACCAAATCGTATATCGGTTCCTTTAGATATAATAAATTCTTTGGCAGTTTTTGATATTTTGATTAATATCGGCATTCTCGCCTGCAATAGTGCACGTTTGTGAATGTCCGATAAAAACTTATCGAATATCTTATCTAAATGTTCATTATCTAAATTATCATAAACAAGAATTTCATCAAATCGGTTAATAAACTCGTAAGGAAAATCCTTTTTTGCTGCATTAAGTGCAAGATCTTTAATCATTATTGGTGTTGTTTTGTTATCTTTATTTTCAGCTAAAAATCCCATTGGTTTTTTCTCAAGAAATTCTCAAATAGCCTCACTACCAACGTTTGAAATTAGAAGAATTATTGATCTTGTAAAATCTAGCCACAAATTTTTTTATCAATTCAACTTTTATAAATTTGAACATGTATTAATTAAAACATGCTAAAACGAAACGAGTATGAAAGATCACTAACACACAATGGAATGATTACAATGCGAGATCTATATGCCTTTAATTTAAATTTATAACTATATGAATAAATTATACTTAATCCTGATTATCAATTTAATTTTTCTTTCCTCTCTTTCTTCAGCACAAAGTAACAATGATACTCTTTTTATTGCCTTCTGGAATTTGGAAAGTCTATTTGATACCATTGATGATACTGAAAAAAACGATGAACAATTTTTGCCGGACGGTGATAATGAATGGACTAATGATAGATTGGATATTAAACTAAATCATCTTGCAAGAGTAATCCGTTCAATGAATAATTCTAACGGACCTGATTTATTAGGTGTGTGTGAAGTTGAACATCAATCAATGCTTGATAGTTTAATAGCAAGGTATTTAGATGATATTAACTATAAAATAGCTTATGTTGAATCGCCTGATAAACGAGGGATTGACAACGGTTTAATTTACAATTCTAATATATTCGAACTAATTTTGGTTAAAGGTGATACAGTTCATCTAAAGGATAATTGGCCTACCCGCCCGATTGTAAATGTTAAGCTGATTTATAAATCTGTTGATACGTTATCTGTTTACATTAATCATTGGCCTTCTCGCAGCCGGGGAAGAGAAATGAGTGAGCCGAATAGAATCGCTGCTGCTTCCACTTTACGTATATCGGTTGATGAAGATTTTAATTTGAATCCGAGTGCGAAAATAATAGTCTTCGGAGATTTTAATGATGAACCGACGAACCTTGCTATACTTGAGACATTAGATGCGAATACATTTAAATGTGATTCAATAAAAGCAGAATATTTATTAAACACAAAGGGTGAGTTGTTCAATACTTCATTTACTGCTTATGAAGATGGACTCGGTACATATAAATACCGCGATGATTGGAATATGCTTGATCAAATAATAATCTCGGGTGATTTGATTACCAATCCTGATTTTTATTACATCTGTAATTCATTTAATATATACAAACCTTATTTTATGGTTACTCAATCCGGAAATTATATAGGTACAGCGTCTCCAACTTACGGCGGAAAAGAATACCTCGGAGGATATAGCGATCACTTTCCGGTTACTGCAAAATTTTTAATCAATAGGAATAACTGATGAAAAAAGAATTATTAATATTCGGCTCAAACGGTGCATTGGGAAAAGGTGTTGTTCGAATATTAAAAACCAAAGATTACGATAAAATTTATTTATTCGATTTTCATCTTAAAGAAGAAAATACCGATCCCACAACAATTCATATAAAAATTAAAGATCTTTCAGATGAGGAAAATATTAAACAAGCATTTTCTCATATTAAATCTTCAAAAGAAACTTCGTTCTTTTTATTCAGCACAATAGGAGGTTTTGCCGGCGGTAAAAAAGTTTGGGAAACTGAATTAGATGAATTTGAGAAAATGATAAATATGAATCTTACAACTTCATTTCTTCTCGCAAAATATTTTTCATTACTTGTTAAAGATTCACATTCTGGCTCAATTTGTTTTACCGCAGCCTATACCGGATTATTTCCTGAAAAAGTAAAAGCAGCTTATGGGGCATCAAAGGGAGCTCTGATACACCTTGTTAATTCCCTGGCTGAAGAAGGTAATGAGATAAATCTTTCTGTGAATGCAATAGCACCTTATATAATAGATACACCTGCCAATAGGGGATGGACGAAGGATGCGGATTTTGAAAAATGGATGAAGCCCAAAGAAATTGGTGAGTTAATACATTCGTTGTTTAATAATTATAATTTTGTAACCGGAAATATAATCAGGTTAAAAAATAGATTTCCTGTATAGTTTACAAATAATTCTTCAATTTTTCTTAAAAACTTACCAGAGTAATAATTTGACTTTCAAATATGAAATGTTTATTGTAGTTCTGCTTTTTTAATAAAATTATTGGAGTAATTTACTTCCCTTACAATCATTATTTAATTATTTGGAGGTAATAGTCTATGGACTTTACAGGCGTTTACGCATCTCTGTATAATGTTATCGCCCAGGCAACAAATGACGGCGGCGGTGCTTTAAACTGGTTAACTTCTAAATTTGAAGCCGGCGGTGGCTTTATGTGGCCCATTTTAGCCAGCTTGGCTTTAGGATTAGCTTTTTGTTTTGAACGACTCTGGACACTTTCAAGATCTAAAACAAATACTAAAAAATTCATCGTGAATGTTAAGAGAGCTCTTGATGAAGGCGGTGTTGAAGGTGCAAAAGAACTTTGTGCTAACACAAAAGGTCCGGTAGCTTCTGTTTTTTATGCAGGATTATTAAGAGCCGACGAGGGTCTTGAAGCAGCAGAAAAAGCAATCATAGCTTATGGCGGAATTGAAATGGGTTTCCTTGAAAGAAACATGATATGGATTTCCACATTCATTACAATCGCACCTATGCTTGGGTTTACCGGTACGGTACAAGGTATGGTGGAAGCATTCGATTCTATAAAAGAAGCTGCACAAATTTCTCCGGCAGTTGTAGCCGATGGTATTTCTGTTGCATTATTAACTACTCTTTTCGGATTAGTTTGTGCAATGATACTTCAGGTATTTTATAACTATCTGATTTCGGTTATAGATAGACTTGTCGGTGATATGGAAGAAGCATCGGTTGAACTTATTGATGCGTTATATGAAGTAAAAAACAAATAAGCTTAAGCACAACTAATCAGAATTAATTAACAAATTAAAAAGTTTAAGCTATGTTAAGAAAAAAAAGATCATTAGGGGCAACTATCCCCAGCAGTTCAATGGCTGATATAGCATTTTTGCTGCTTATCTTCTTTCTTGTTGCAACTGTAATTGATGTTGATACCGGAATTGGTTTAACATTACCTGAGTATGTTCCCCCTGATGAAATTGAAGAAGTTAAAGTTGATCCGGATAGAATGGCTGCCATCCTGATTAATGAAAACGGGGACGTACTTTTAGATGGAAAACCGATTTCACTTTTTCAGATTAAAAATACTTTAAAACCAAGAATCATCTCAAAAATTGAACTGCCTAAGAAAAAGAAACTAATTGTTTCTTTAAAAACTGACAGGAAGACTGTTTACAGTGCGTATATTTCTGCTTTAGATCAAATAAAGATGGCATTTTTTGAAGTTAGAGATGAATATTCAAATTCCAGATTTGGTATGAAATATAATGATCTTAGCGAGGAAGGGCAGAAAGAAGTAAAAGACGCTATACCAATTATTATATCATTAGCTGAACCTGAAGCAATTAGATAAATACTAAGGATTACTAATGAAGTTTGAAAAAAAACGAGCAAGTGTAAAACAGGAAATCCCAACGGCATCAATGCCCGATATAATCTTCATGCTTTTACTATTCTTTATGGTTACTACTACTATGAGAGAGGTAGAAATATTGGTTGATTACAGATTACCGGATGCTGAAGCAATTGAAAAAATTGAAAATAAAAGACTTGTATCATATATCTGGGTTGGCAAAGGAGCTAAAATGCAGATAGATGATAGTATTGTAGATGTTGATGATGTACAACCGATTATGTATGGAAAAAGACAGGTTATAAAAAATATAATCGTTTCTTTACGAGTTGACATTGGAGCAGATATGGGTTTGGTTACAGATATACAGCAAGAATTACGAAAAGCATATTGTTTGCGACTTAATTATTCGGCAAACATTAAAATATAATCGATTAAATTAAATGTTTTTGTAAAGGCAGGATGGTTCTCAGTTAACCTTCCTGCCTTTTTTAATTAGTGAGGATAAGATGGTATTAAAAGATAAGATCAGCCAGGATTTAAAAGATGCGATGAAATCTGGTGATAAAGTAAGATTACAAACTATCAGATCAATCCGGGCATTAATACTAGAATTTGATAAAAGTGGTTCAGAAAAAGAAATGAATAGCGAGGAGGAGATAAAACTTTTAAGCACTGCCGCAAAAAAAAGAAAAGAATCTATTGAACAGTTTACAAACGCTGGCAGAGAAGATCTAGCTAAAACAGAAGAAACAGAATTACAAATAATTATGAGTTATCTTCCCGAACAATTGAGTGTGGAAGATATTGAAAAAGAAGTGATACAAATTGCCGAAAAAGTTGGTGCCGTTTCAAAAGCAGATTTTGGAAAACTCATGGGTGCAGCAGTTAATAAAATGAAAGGTAAAGCTGACGGGAGGATAATAAAAGAAATAGTTGAAAAAGTGTTGGGTGAAAATTGAACCCTATCGATTTAATTATCATTATTACAGTTTTAGTTGGATTTATTCTCGGTTTTAAAGATGGGTTTGTTAGAAAATTAATTGGTCTTGTGGGGTTTGGGCTTGCAATTGTTTTGGCAGCATTGTTTAAAGATGATTTGGGTAAAATGGTCGAATATGCATTCGACATAGAAATTTATTTAGCGGAAATAATTGCCGGAATTACTATATTCCTTGGGGTAATATTAATTTTCACACTTTTAAAAAGAGTTATTCATCCGTTTGATAAAGTGAATAATCTAATTAATCAGGTCGTCGGTGGCGTGGTAGGAATTTTACAATTACTTTATTTTCTAAGTGCAGTTTTCCTACTATTAAACATTTTTGATATTCCGGGAAAATCAGTTAGAAAATCTTCGTCTTTTTACAATATTACATATAAGGTGATTCCTGTAACTATTGATATTTTAACTAATTACATATCAAAACCTGAAAATTTTATTAATGATTTTATAATAGATCCAGATACGACAGGATGATAGATAATTCCACACTTGAAAAGCTTGAATTTTCCAAAATACTAACTTATATCTCTCATTACGCTATAACCGAACCCGGCAAAACTAAAATTCTTTCTCTCCAACCATCAAATGATATTAAAACCGTGCTCCAATCTGGTAATCTTATTAATGAAGCAAAATACATTCTTATTGAGAATTCTGCACCGCCTTTAGAGTACATTTCCAATCTTTCCGAAGAACTTGCAAAAAGCAAGATTGAGGGAACGGTACTCCGAAGTAATAAAATACTGGATATTTTAAAATTAGCTGCCTGCTCAAGATTTCTGTTCAATTTTATTAAAGAAAATGCAGAAATAGCACCTTTACTTAGGCAATTATCCAGTTGGTTGTTTGTTGATAAACTCTTCGAACATCATATTCAAAAAGTGATTGATGAAAATGGTGAGGTAAAGGAAAATGCAAGCAAAGATCTGAAAGAGATAAGGAAAAGCGTACGAGAAAAAAAGAGTGATCTTGTCCGATCTATAAATAAAATAATGAAGGAGCTGAATAAGCAGAAGATGGTTATGGATGATTATCTCACTCTTCGAGACGGAAGAATGGTAATCCCAATCAAAGCTGAGCACAAAAGGCATCTAAAAGGATTTATCCATTCCGAATCGGCAACAGGGCAGACAGTATATATAGAACCGGAACAAACTCTTGAGTTAAACAATGATATAATCTCACTTACATTTGCCGAGCGAAGAGAAATTGAACGGCTTCTTAAAGAATTAACAAAAATGATAGGTAAAACAGCCGATGAACTTAAATCTTCGTTAGATGAGATAGCAGAGATAGACTCCATTTTCGCGAGAGCACATTACTCTGTAGAGGTTATGGGCTCATTTCCTGAATTGAACCAGAGGAAACATCTTGAAATAAGGGATGGCAGACATCCTGTTTTGCTGAAGAAATTGGGAAGAAAGGAGACTGTTGCGTTAGATCTAAAACTTGAAGATGATAATATTGTTGTTATTACAGGACCCAATGCCGGAGGAAAAACTGTAGTGCTTAAAACAATTGGTCTGCTTTCTGCGCTTGTACAATCGGGAATTCATATTCCGGTTAATCCCGATTCGAATTTTCCATTATGCGAAAATATATTAATTGATATCGGCGACGAACAATCTATTGAAGATGATCTTTCAACTTTCAGTTCACATTTAAAAAACATAAAATATATTCTTGAACAAGCT
>JBATTD010000441.1:0-4425 GCA_049670345.1 Ignavibacteriaceae bacterium | reverse complement strand
CGGATGATGGTGATTACCAGGTTCTTCTTTTATCAAACATTGATAGTAATACTAAATTGGCCAATCATGAGTTTTATCATGAATCAGAACAAAAACTTTATGGGTCTGGTATTTGGGAAAATAAGGGTGGAATTACAGTCATGCTGGCCGCTTTGCAGTCTTTACGGTTTATAAAGATGTTAAAGAAACTCAAGGTGGGAATACTTCTAACGACAGATGAAGCGCTTCAGGGGAGAGCCGCGAAAAAACATATTCAAGAATTATCTCACCGATGTATGCATGTATTCGGGTTACATGGGGCATTTCTGAATGGAGGTTTAGTAACTTCCCGTTCCGGTTCGGCCGTATATCATTGCGAAATGAATCTACAGAAAACGGAAGATGCAGCTCAGGTTGCTGAATCGACCAGACAATTCAGCGGATTAATCAAAACCTGGATTGACCTTTCTGATGCTGAAAATGGCCTGATCATCGCCCCACATAAATTGCAGTTAAATTCAAATATTACTGAGCCGTTTGCGCATGGTTCTGTTAACCTTAGCGTGCGATTTAATGATACAGCAAAAGTGGACGAGATTGATTCAAAAATTCGAAAACATCTACCCAAAAAAGCAAAATCAAATATTGTATATCAATTCGATGGTGGAGTTCGACGGCCATCCATGATTAGAACTGAAAAAGTGGAAGCTCTCTGGAACAGAATAAAGATAGTAGCAGAGAAACTTGATATTAATCTAAGGGAAGAACATCGCTGGAGTTCTGCAGATATTTGCCATATCGATGAAAATAAATTTATGATTGATGGATTAGGTCCCGTAGGAATCAAACCATCTGGTGGATCAGAATTTATTCTGAAGCACAGTATCCTTGAAAGAGCATCCCTTTTAGCTATTACCTTAGCAGAACTTAATGGTGAGAAAACTAATGGCGATTAATAGAAAAATGAGCATCCAATATAAAATTGGATGCAGTTAATTTGCATTATTGATTTAGGCTGCTAGTTAGCGGCACCGTCGTTATAAAACTAAATATATATATCTCCCCACATCTCAAAAAAAACATTAACTGTTTTTTTAAATCAGTTGTCTGGTATTTTCTAAATAATTCTTAAATAGTACCAAAATTGAGTGCTAATTTTATACTTGAAAAATAACCGCTTACACCTGAAAATATCCTTTCAGTCAATTACAGCAACTTCATATTATTAACATATCTATGTTCCTTATACATCCAAACATTACTTAATTAAGTGGAGATTAATATGAAAAATTTATTGTTATTCCTTTTCCTTGTTATAAACGTTGCGATTCAGGGACAAACTCCTGGATTCGCTCAAGTTGATGAAGAAATTAACAACAATATATTTTCCGGTGAATGGCAGGAAGCTAAATTGTTGATTGAAAAGAACATTCGGGAAAATCCGGAACACCCCAAATACTATTTTATGAAAGCTTATATGTATTATTTATCCCGCTACTTTTCTAATACGGGTATGAGCCGGGATTCTACTATAAATATAGTTCACTATTACTCAAATACGGCGATTAAAAAGGCAGAGCAATTAGATCAAACAACAGAGATTAAGTTTTATACCGGTTGTGCTTACGGATACCTTGCCCGTGCACACGGTATGCGGCAGGAGTGGTGGTCTGCTTACTGGGCTGCAAGTTCCTGTGAAAATTATCTTGAAGAAGTAATTGAAGAGGATCCTAATTTTTATGATGCTTACTTTGAACTGGGTGTCATAAACTACTATCCTGCAGTTGCAGTAACCGGATTTACAAGTACTTTGGCCTGGGTGGGCGGAATGTCCGGTGATCGTGAACTTGGCTTGAATTATTTAAACAATGTTGCGGATAACGGAGAGTTATTTAAAGCAGAGGCGAATATTGCACTCGGTGTAATTTTTAACAACTTTGAAAATGATTTAGCAACTGCATCCGAATACTACAGTAGAGTGATCGAAATTCATCCCGAGAATAATTTTGCAGTCAACCAAAAGCTGAGAATTGATTTAACTCTTTTAATTGATGAAAATGGTGTTGAATATTTAATAAAAGATTTCGATAATTTAAAGGTAAAGTATAGCATTGATGATCCGGCAGATTTAAATATATTGGGCTACTACTTAATGAACCGTGATCGTCCAGATGATGCCCTGGCTATCTTTAAATTTAATTTAAAACTTTATCCACATGTTGCAAATTGTTATGATAGCTTAGCCGAATGTTTTATGAATCGTAATGAAAATGAAGAAGCAATAAAGTATTACAATCTTGCATATGAAAGAATTCCGAGTGATACAACTGCAACCGATGAGTTCAAACAGTTTTTAAAAGAAGGAATTGAAGAGAGACTGGGGGAGTTGAAGTCAAGAGTTGCCTCTTGAGAAATTAGCTTCAGAAATATTTATCGATATAATTCCCTTACCATTTTTCTGAATGTTCAGTTGAGGAATAACTATTATAAAAAATCAAATTGCCAGGTTTTAATATTTTAATAGAGCAGTTATTTAAAACCTATCATTCTCGATTCTGACAGAATTCATACCTGCGCTAAAAGTCAGTTTTAGGTTCGAAAATTAATTTTTAATAAGTCTTGACATTCCTATACGACCGGTCTATTTTAAGAACAAGATTTTCAATTATTTACAAAAATGTAGTTCAGGGGAATTAAAATGAAACAAACTAAAGGGAAGATACTAAGCGCAGGTGCCAGGCTTGTCTGGCAAAAAGGATTTAACGATACCGGTCTTCAGGAAATACTGAAAGAAGCAGGTGTCCCCAAGGGATCGTTCTATTTTTATTTTGACAGTAAGGAATCATTCGGTCTGGAACTGATCGATGTTTATATCTCCTTCTTTGAGCGCGAACTGGACGGGATCATGCTGGACAGGTCTAAAGGAGGTTTGGTAAGAATAAAAGCATTTTTAGATTTCTTTAAGATGGTGCTGGAAAAAGAGAACTATACCGGGGGTTGCCCTCTCGGCAATCTTGCCCTGGAAATGGGCGATATCAATGAAAGATTTGCGGAAAGAATATCCCAGGGATTTGAAGAGATAGAATCAAAAATTTTAGGGTGTATAAATGATGCAATAAAATCAGAAGATGTGCCAAAATCTGTAGATGCGGAGGCAGCAGCCAGCTTTATATTAAACAGCTGGGAAGGTGCAATGGTAAGGGTAAAAGTTGAAAAATCACTAAAACCGTTAGAGTTGCTGGAAGATTTTATATTCAACAAAATATTAAAGTAATACAGTTTTTGTCTTTTAAATAGGGACGATTATTAATAATCATAATACCACAAGGAGGCAACATGAATAACTTAACACATTTTGAAATACCGGTTGACGATGTTGATAAAGCTAAAGAGTTTTATTCAAATCTATTTGATTGGGAGTTCAACTATATGGAAGAAATGAACTACCTGATGTTCACTGGGGAGAGTGAAGATGGAAAATCAAAAATGAGCGGTGGAATTTTTAAGAAGCCGAATGAAAGTTTTACAGTAACAAATTATTTTACTGTTAAGAGTTTGGCAGAATCTACAGAGAAAGTTGAAAACCTGGGCGGCAAAATTGTAGTACCTAAAACGCCCGTACCGGGAATGGGATGGTTTGTTCACTTTACTGATATGGATGGGAATTTATTGGCACTATGGGAAAATGATTCTGAAGCAAAATAAGAAAAGCAAATTAAATTAAGATGGAGAAATAAATGAAACGTGTTTTAGTTCAGTATAAAGTTAAAGAAGATAAAGCAGAGGAGAATATTAATTTCATAAAAAATGTTTTTGATGAATTGAAAGCGAACAGTCCGGCTGGATTGAGGTACGCATCGTTTCATCAGCTTGATGGTCTCAGTTTTGTTCATATTGCCTCAGTAGAATCCGAAAATGGAAAAAATCCTTTATCAGATTCAAAAGCGTTTGCCGAATTTCAAAAAGATATAAAGGACAGATGCGAAATTCCACCTCAAGCAATTGAGCTGCACGAGATTGGCTCATACAATTTTTTCAATGTCTAGATCTATTAACAATCAAAAAGAGAAAGGTAATCTATGCCTAAATCGATAAAACGGGAGGTGCTATTAAATGCTCCCCCTGCAGAGGTTTACAATGCTCTAATGGATTCACGCAAGCATGGAGCATTCACGGGAGCGCCTGCTAAAATCAGTAAGAAGGTCGGCGGTGCTGTTAGTTGTTATGGGGGAGGAATTGAAGCAATGAATGTAGAACTTATTCCCGATAAAAGAATTGTACAATCGTGGCGGGGTGCGCAATGGAAACCAGGTGAATGGTCTCTAGCTATTTTTAATCTGAAGAAGAAAGGGAAGAAAACGGACCTTACGCTTGAACATTATGGAATTCCTGATCACGATGCTGTTATGGTAAGAAAAGGATGGAAGGATTACTACTGGACAAAAA
>JBATTD010000440.1:0-1732 GCA_049670345.1 Ignavibacteriaceae bacterium | reverse complement strand
TTGCTAGCCATTGAGCAAAATAGTATATCAAAAAAAGTGCTTAATAAGTATCTTGTACAAGATACAAATTAAGAAATAAATATTTTTAACAAAAAATAAATTATAATTATGCAAGTGGAAAGAACAGAACTTATTTTGAAACCGGACCAGAGTAGAGTACTATTTCTACCATTTAAACCAGAGAGAGAAGAACAAATACTTAAAATAGTTGCCAGGGTATTGTCTCTTACAACTGATGAAGTTGATATTGAAATTGAAGAGGTATGTAAAGAATTCGGTGATAGGCATCATAATCTTTTTGAATTCTATTTAAAAAGGTTTGATCAAATCTCCAGCTATTTAATTAGCGATAGAAAGCTGAGAAAAAATAGAAAAATGTTAATAGGCGCCTATTTTACTCAGGAATATTCTCTTGAATCCGCTGCTTTATTCAATCCTTCAATTGTCTTGCATCCGGATCAATCAAATCTTCCTAAGGGCAGTGTGCGATTTGTTTTAAGTTTACGGGCTACAGGAGAAGGTCATATCTCATCCATAGTATTTCGATCAGGGACTATTGATGTTAATAATAATATTTCTATTGAAAAACCTGCAAGGTTTGTTACTGCACCCGAAGTAATTCCAAATCCACTCTACGAAAAGCCACTTTTTGAGAGAAAATTATTTGAGTTAGGTTTAGTCAACGAATTCACCAACGAAATACTTTCTCACCTTGGAGATGTGTTTTTGCTTAATGAACTGGAAGAATGTGTGGAAAGCACCATCTTTCAAATTCGCATGCGTGATGGTCAAAATAAAGTAATAGCCAATGGAATTCTTTCGCTTGCACGTTCTAATTATGAAATCGTTTACGATGAAAACCATCATCTATCCGAACGAATTATTTTTCCTCACAGTCCGACCGAAACAAATGGAATTGAGGATGCGCGTTTTGTTCGTTTTCTTAATGATGATGGAAGTTATATTTATTACGCCTCTTATACTGCCTTTGATGGAAAAGTAATTCTGCCTCAATTATTGGAAACAACAGACTTTCTTAGTTTTAAGATTAATACATTGAATGGTCCGGAGGTTCAGAATAAAGGAATGGCTCTATTTCCGCGTAAAATAGATGGGATGTATGCGATGCTTTCAAGGCAGGACAATGAAAATATTTATATAATGTTTTCTGACAACATACATTTTTGGAATACTAAAAAGATTCTCTTAAGGCCAACCTTTACCTGGGAAATGGTATTAATAGGCAATTGTGGATCGCCTATTGAAACAGAAAAAGGCTGGTTGGTTCTTAGTCATGGTGTTGGTCCAATGAGGAAATATTCTATTGGTGCTTTCCTTCTTGACTTACAAGACCCGACTAAAGTTATCGGACGGCTTGAAGAACCCTTACTCGATCCAAGCGAAAACGAACGGGTAGGGTATGTACCAAATGTAGTCTATAGTTGCGGCAGTATGATACACGGTGATGAATTAATTATACCTTATGCTATGTCGGACTATGCAAGCAGTTTTGCTAAAGTTAATGTTAATGAGCTTCTGAATGAACTTACCTCATCATAAAAATACATGTGAATGAAAATCATATTAAATATGTATGCATACTATTGCTGACATTCTTGATGCTGATTATTCTCTCTTGCGGAGGGCGTAGTCCTGACACTTATATACGAGAGAACTTGAAGATCAATTTTAAAGGATATGCAAAGATTGAGGTTGGCGGGCCTTATGTAGG
>JBATTD010000439.1:0-3077 GCA_049670345.1 Ignavibacteriaceae bacterium | reverse complement strand
TTATTGTTACCATCACCGGCAATGGTATTTATATGGTTACTACCCAAAGAGTTTAAAGATTTGGTGTTATACGAGTAAACTTTATAATCATCATTATTAAGATTCATTCTAACAAGACCTGAACCTGAAGTACCAACCCAAACATCTTCACTGTAAGTGTCTTTAAAAATGGCCCTAATATTATCATCACGCGTATTTTTTCTTATATCCTTAGGGAGATGGTAAACATTGAATGGTTGTTTTTTAGGATCGACTTTATTTATTCCTGATGTTAATGTACCAATCCATAAATTCCCGAATTGATCCTGGGTAATGGTTAAGACTTCATTTCCGTTAATACTATTCGGTTTTGCAGTATTAGAGGTAAAATGAATGAATTTTTCGGTTACCGGGTTATAACGGAAAAGTCCGTTAGTGAAAGAACCGAACCAGATAAACCCATCCTGGTCTTTAAAGATTTCTGTAATGCTTGGATCAGCATTTTGCATTTCGACTGACTTATAAATATCAATTTTTTCAATTTTATTTTCAGAAGGATTGTACCTTTGTAAATCGCCTTGCCAATTAGCTATCCAAATATTATTCATCTCATCTTCAAACAAAACCAGGGGAAGACTTGATGCAGTCACACCAGGAATATCATACTTCTCAAATACATTATCATTTTCATTGAATTTTAATATGCCGTTAGCCATATCCGGAACAATTATTTCACCAGTATGAATTTCCGTTATTGAAAAATTCATATTCATTTTTCTTTCCTCGCCTTCAATGATTACCTTCTGATATTCCGTGGTCAGCTTCCTGGGATTGATTATCTGTACACCGTGATTTCTTGTAGAAACCCATACCCTGTTTTTCGAATCAGATATTATTGCATAAATAAGTGGCGAAGGATTAATATAATAACTTAAATCCATCGTAACTTTTTTAAAGTTATCATTTACCTGGTCATATAAAACAAGAAAACTTTGCCCGCCAATCCATAGGTTTTTATCTGCATCTTCACAAATTGCCCAAATTTCTCCTCCACCGGGCAGACTCATGCTATCGGCAGGATCGTTTTTATAAACTTTAAATTCGTACCCGTCATAACGGTTCAGCCCGTCTGCAGTACCAATCCATATAAAACCATAACTATCCTGAATAACAGAAAACACTGTGGGATTTGACAGTCCTTCGGGAATTGAAAAATGTTCGAAAACATAATCTTCTTGCGAATAAATATTATTTACTAAGAGCAGTATATTAAGAGTTATACAAATATGTTTTAGCATATGGCTATCCCATTTATTTTTAAATTAAATATTCTTTTATAAATAAAAATTGATAACAGAAAAGATTAGTGATCAGTTTTTTCTGATGAGATAGAGCACCGTAATATCATCGCTTTGCTCAGCATTGCCAGTAAATGATTTAACATCTGTTACAATTTTATCAACAAATTCTTGCGCGGTGTTTGTTTTATTCTTTAAGAAGAATTCCTCCATTCGTTCATCGGAGTATTCTTCTTCACTCTCATTCATTGCTTCGGGAATGCCGTCAGTATATAAGAATAATCTTTCATCTGTTTTTATAGTTTGTTTTTCACCTACATACGGAATACCAAAATCAAACATTCCCAATCCAACTCCGCCGGCTTCAATTTTTTGCATTACTCCATCTTCTCTCAGTAAAAGTATTGGATTGTGTCCGGCATTAACTATATCAAGCTCACCTGTCTTCGCATCGAGAATAGTGATAAAGTAAGTAATAAATTTATCGGGTGGTGAAGCGTTATAAATTATTTTGTTTAGCTTATCTGCCATCTCAGGCAGAGGTGTTTTGTTATCAAGGTAGGCATACAAAGAAGCATTTAAAGTATTTACAAGTAATGATGCAGCTATTCCCTTTCCAGCAACATCCGCCATAACAAGAGCGAATTTGTCATCACCCAAATCTATACAATCGTAATAATCGCCGCCAACCTCCCGTGATGGAATATTTATGCCTGCAACGTCGTACCCGGGAATTACAGGCAGCTCACGTGGAATAACTCTTTGCTGAATTGTTGCTGCAACACTTAGTTCCCCTTCAATTCTTTCCTTTATAAGAGATTCCTGGACAAGAAAATCATTTTCGATTGCAGCATTAACCTGCCGTGCAATTGCTTCAAGTAAAAGTTTATCAAGATCAGTGTAGACAGCAGCTCCTGCTCTGCTCTCCTTGTTAGCGAGAGTAAAAATATATTCTTTCCCCTGGTAAATAAATGATGCAGAAATTTTATTCTCACTTCCGGTTACTATTGAAGATTCCATTCCGGGCGGGAATAATATTTCCTCTATTGTTTCTTCGTTTCTGCTTATCAGTATTAGAGCGTGAGAAGTGTCAGTTAGAACAACCGCACGTTGAAGTGCCAATTCAAAAAGTAATTTTCTGTTTTCAAATTTAGAAAGATCAATTCCCGTATCAATCAAATTGTTAAGCTGCAGAACTCTCTGATTTAATTCAAAGATAAGATTTTTTTCTTTTTGCCTGTTCAGAAATGATTGATATGAATTGTCAAGTAATTGAAGAAATATTTGAAGTGTGATCTTATCAAATTCTGTAAAATCAGTTTTATCTAACTTTGAACCGACAGTTATTCCAAAAACACATTTATCAACTAAGGGCAGATTTGCACAAGCTTTTACATCTTCATTCAAATCATATTCAATCTGCATCCTATTGCTGCTATTGGTTATCAAACAATCAACGTTTTTTTCTCTCTTACCATACATCATCTGCCAGGTAGAATCTGAAACTTTTTTATAAAAGAGGTTAACATCCGTAACCAGAAAATTTCCTCTTAATAAAGTCGCAAATTGTTTTGTCATCTCATTAATTGATTTTGATTCGGAAAGTATTTCAAATCCTTCCTGGAAGGAATCAACCTGGAGCGCAAGTTTTTCTGCAATATTTGTTTGTAATGGATTCAAAAAATAATTTCTTAAAATTTGTTGTAATGATTAAAATTGAAAGTGATTTTTTTCCATAGAGTAAAATCAACCTTCAATAATAATTTGAATTAATAAATGAATGGAGATGCAGGAATATCG
>JBATTD010000438.1:0-3142 GCA_049670345.1 Ignavibacteriaceae bacterium | reverse complement strand
GGATTCAATTTTTAATCCATATCCGGAACTTAGATATTGATATACAGGATGTGATGCTAAAAACATTTCCTCTTTAAAGGAGTTTGCCATTTCATTCATTTGTCTATCCATATCATCAAGCTCAACTTAAAAATATTAGTTCTAACCTTCAACCTGTTAAGTGCAACTATATTATAAACTAAACAGTACAAAAAAAAGCGACATCAACGTACGCCGCTTTAATAAAATATAATTGTAAAACTTTTTAAGAATGAATGAGTTCTATCAATTCTTTTCCTCAACAATGCTCATATCTATCGGATCGAAAATTACTCCCACTTTCTTTTCGTACTCTTTGTAAGCTTTAATCAATTCTTCTCTAATTTCCGGATATTGTGAAGAAAGATCATTACTCTCGGCCGGATCTTCTCTTAAATTAAAAAGCTCCCAATCACCGGTACCAAATGGTATTGGTAGATTCAATATTTTCCAGTCACCTTTGATATAAGCTCTTAAGCCGTGCAATTCATAACCTATGCCTTCATTCGGGTGTAGCTCATCTATTTCACCATTAAGTAAAGACAAAATGGACTTACCCATCATTCCCGGAACATTTAGATCATTTATTCCCGGATGTGTAACTCCAGCAAGATCTAAAAAAGTCGGCATTATGTCTGATACATGTATGAATGCATTAACCATAGAACCTTTGTTAAAGGATTGTAGCGGTAATTTAATTATGCATGGAGAGATTATGCCCCCCTCTGAAGTAAACGCTTTGAATAATCTGCGTGGTGACATACTTGCCGTTGCCCAACCTGGCCCCATTTCGATATATGATTTTTTTAGTCCTCTGTTTTCAAGAGAATTATTGAAAGTGTTAACGAACTCCTCAGTCTGCCCAGGATATGCAAATTTATCTGCACCGTTAGCTCCATTATCGCTGAAAAATATTATCATTGTATTTTCCATCTCGTTGTTCTCTTCCAGCCATTTGAAAACACGTTCTATCTGACCATCCATATAATCAACCATAGCAGCATACACTTCCATATCACGTTCTGATGCAGCTCTTTTATCTTCGGGTAAATCATTCCAGTTTGGGGTTCCTCCCCAGGGAAACATATCAACATCTTCAGGTAAGATTCCTAGTTCCTGAAGTCTTTTTAATCTCTGCTCTCTTAATGCCTGGTATCCCTCACTATATTTTCCTTTGTATTTTTCTATGTATTCTTTGGGGGCGTGTAAAGGATCGTGTGGAGCAGTGTAAGACAGATATGCAAAAAATGGTTTGTCTTCATTTTTATCACGCTCAAGCCATTCAAGTATGTAATCTGTATAATTTTTTGTAGAATAGAAATTCTTGGGTAGTTCATCAACTACCTCGCCGTTACGGCTATAGATCATTAGTTGAGGTGGAGATAATGGTAATTTATCATTCCAATGACTGCCACCTCCCGGCAATAAAGAAAAGGATTCTTCAAAACCTCTTGAAAAAGGTCTATGCTCCTTTTCGTGTCCAAGATGCCATTTGCCAGACATATAAGTGCGATATCCGGAATCCTTTAATATTGATGGTAGATGAGCAACACGGTCGTTCAGGTATCCTTCATAACCTGGGTTTCCTTTTTGTTTAGGTGATACGATTTCACCCATGCTGCCCAAACCGGCAATGTGATTATCAGTGCCTGACATGAGAACTGATCTTGTTGGAGAACAGGTGGGAAGCACGTGGAAGTTTGTTAACTTTATACCGTTTTCAGCTAACTTATCAAGGGTAGGTGTGTTAATTTCTCCTCCAAAAGGACCGATATCTGAGTAGCCAAGGTCATCTGCAACAATCAAAAGAATGTTAGGTTTGGTTTCTGAATATTCATCTTCATTTTTATCATTGCAGCATAATATCAAGAAGGGGATTAAGATAATTAATAGTTTATATTTTTTCATATTTCAGACCCTCTATGATATGAATGAATATTAAATTTATCTTTTATTAAAGAAGAAATTAACTGTATTATAAAAATGATTAATTGAGGTTAAAGAAGCAAAAAATAATCTTAATGATTAACAATCAAAAAAAACTTTTATCTTCTTCCACCTCCAGATCGCTTACCACCACTCCGGGTTCTGTTACTTGATCCGCTATTGTGTCTTTGATTACTCTTTTGTCGGTTATTATAGCTATTATCTAAAGATTTATTTTTATCACTACTTTTTGTACGGTTCTTATCAACATTACCTGACTTATCCCGTTGATTAGATTTGTTCTCGGAACTCCAACCATTTTTATCATTTTTCTGCCATCCATCCTTTGTCTTTTTATGAACGTTTCCATTCTTATCACTATATACATTATTTTTATTCTTCGAGGAGAAATCGGTTTTCTTCCTGTCGGTTTGTCTTGGAACGTCCTTGTTTCGTTTTACGTTATCTTTTTTGTTATAGATGTTGTTATTGCGTTGATTCTGATTACGGTACATATTTCTTCTGTTTGCATCCCGTCGGCCAGCATAATATCCCGAATGATAACCATGTCGGTAGCCGTGTCTGTAGCCTCCACGATAACCTCTGGCTCCCCAGTAACCCCTATGATAATATGAATGCCATCCAAAGCCCATCCATAGATGAGGTCCTCCAAATCGCAATCCATATGAGAAACCCCAGCCCGTGTATGGATTGTAATGAACTCCAAAGCCCCAGGTTACAGGTCGGGGATAATAATAAGCTCCATACCAGGGATAGTAATACCAGCCGGTTCCATAAACAATTGTTGGACCGTAAACATAACTTCCGGCATAACCAGGATAGTAACCAACATATACAACGGTTGGAGTATAATCATATACATAAACATATTTAACGTTATAAATTGGACAGCTTGGAGGGATTGTATAAATCTCGTCCGGAACGTCGACACAAACAACCCAGGGGCCCGTTGCACTGCTAGACTGATACCAAACAGCTTCTTCACAGCAGTAATAAGCATTTTCATATTTTATAACAGATGATGCAGTGTTAGTAGCATAGAGCATATCAGTATCTTCAATATCATCCCATTCAGGATTACCATCATAGGTCACTTCCAGGCTTTTGTCATTTCTGTCAATTGCACTTGTCTCCGGAATATAAGAATCCAGAACCGCATCATTTGCCTGTTCTGTAC
>JBATTD010000437.1:0-2402 GCA_049670345.1 Ignavibacteriaceae bacterium | reverse complement strand
GTGTTTTTTTCCATCTGCTATTAATATAATAAGCGTTTTTGTTTTTATAAATGTTTACAGAAGTGTATGCTCTAAAATCAATTGGGTCGGGACACGAAGCATAAGATCCATTATACATATCAGGGTAGAATATTTGAGTGGCTATTGCTTCCCATCCTCCGGTTGATCCACCATAAAGAAATCGAGCCCACCCTTCACCAATTCCTCGAAACTTTTCTTCTATGTACGGAATAAATTCATAGTTAATTGCGTCTCCATAGGGACCCAGGTTTGCAGAATTTACAGCATAGGAATCATCGTAATAAGGATTAGCATGTTGGATTTCTACCAAGATCATTCGTGGAAAATCAGGTCCTGTCCAGTCCTGGTAAAAATTATATGAATACTCTTCCTTTGTTTTATTATAAGCAGGCCAATCAAATCTTTCGCTGTATTCCGGTTCAAGATCAGGGTCCGGTGGAGTTTCACGCCAGCCAAAAAACTCGGCTGAGAAATGACCATGGAACATCACAATCGGGTATTTAGCATCAGGATGATCCTCAAACCCCCAGGGTAGTAATACTTTAGCCCCAATGTAAACAGGTCTTCCCCACCATTCACTTAACATCTTACTTTGGATATTGATGTATTTCAGGTATTTAGTATCAACCTGTTTATTCATAGGTGGAATTTCTTTATCCAATAAAATATTAATTATTTGCTCTGCTGAAGGATTGATATAAACATTTTTTGGTGTACTATATAGATTGCCTGGCTTTTTATTCCATTGCTGTCCCTCTCCTTTATCAGGAGGCAAACTCAATACTCTACCATCTGCAAGATGAAAGGTTTCGTATTTATTTAGTAATCCCTGTATCCAATAGAATCCTGCTGGTATCTCACCAATACTCTTCAAAGGATAACCAAATACAGCAGCATCTATAAATTCTTTCTCTCCAGGCATTAATTTTTCTACATTTATTCCATAAATCAATTGAGTATTTTCATTATCATTAATTTGAAATCTCGGTTCATCAGTGCTGTCTGCAGAGATCATCAGTAACAGTCTGCCGTCCAGAGTCTTATTACTATTACTTTCTTCAAATGAAAGTGCAAATTTAAGTTTCACATTCTTTTGACTAACATCTGATTGTGTAAATAAATTGATATTTATCATTAATGATAAAATGCCATATATAACAACATTTTTAATCATTGATCTCTCCTAATATTTTAAAGTGATTTTAAAATCGTTGTGAAAACATTTTTGCCTGTTTCGATTATTTCATCTTGAGGAAGGAATTTTGGATTATGTAAACCATATCTCTCGCCTTTAGAAGTTCCCAACCAAAACATAAATGATTGCCATTTTTGTGAAAATAATCCAAAATCTTCACCTGTCATCTTACTTCCACAATCAATAAAATTAAACTCTTTTGAAAGAACCGGTTGTAGTTTCTTATATAAACTTTCATCAACAATTACTTCCGGGTAATGTGCACCTATCGTAATCTGATAATCAACTCCTGCTCTGATTTTTATTTCTTTCAGGATTGATTTAATCTTTTCTAAGAATCCAATAACCTCTCCCCCACTCTTTCCTCGTATTGATCCTTCAAGTTTTGAATAACCAGGTGTAATATTTCTTACATTACCGGCAGTGTATTTACCTATCCCGAATAGAATAGAATCCCTGGTGCTTTTCAGCAATTCATCAGATCTATCCAAAAACATTCTCATAGCATTAAATGCATTTTTTCCTTCAGCCGGAAAGGCAACGTGTGCGCTTTCACCAATAAACTCAATATCAATTTCCAATGCTGATGCAAAAAGCACTCCCGAGGTTGAAGCAACTGTACCTTCAGGATATTCATCAGTAACATGCAGAGCAAAAGCGTTTTTTACTTTAAATTGATCGAATACTCCTGTGTTATAAAATTCCATTGCACCCCCGCCTGCTTCTTCTGCTGGCTGATAAAGAAATAGGATATTCTGATCAGGTTTCTTCTCCAAAACATCAATTAAAAAAGCATAAAGAATTGAAGTGTGAATATCGTGCCCGCAAGCATGCATATATCTATTTGTTGATCTGAATTCAATTTCATTTTCTTCCTTAACAGGAAGTGCGTCAATATCTGCGCGGTAAAGAATGAAAGGAGCATCATTAACTTTATATTCGAACAGCACTCCAGTTGGAAATGGGGTGTGAACTTTTAATTTCGCACTTCCTGGTAAATTTTTCACACTACTAATGATAAGCTCAGTTGTTTTGAACTCCTGAAATGCTAATTCAGGGTGTTTGTGCATTTTATGGCGAAGTTGTATAGGGGAAACATAGAGCATAAAGTATTAATTTTTCTTATATAAAATATATATTTATCGCCGGCAGTTATCAGAAATTATTTGGTTACCGTATATAAATT
>JBATTD010000436.1:0-2209 GCA_049670345.1 Ignavibacteriaceae bacterium | reverse complement strand
TCACTCTATAATAGGCCCGATATCCATTCCCTGCGGGAATAATATAAATGCAATTGCAAAAGCGATTACTGATAATATAATTCCATACATAAAAAATGTATAACAAAATCTAAGCTGTTTATATTTTCTCCCGAGAACCTGTCCTAAGTAATAAAAATCTTCTATCATTTTATCATAAAGGTAATCCTTATTATTCATCATTTCTTTCATTCCCCAGCTAAAATTACCGAGGTCCATATTAAAAAAATTACCGAAGAAAAGAAGATTAGCTTTTTTATTATGAATATCATCCTTTGTGAATGTACCTGATGTTACTTGCGGTCTGGTAACTAATATTGCAAAGATAAGTGCTGTCAAACTGGTTAATGTTAAGATTGCGGTTGGAATAATGAGATGAGGGTTTGTATCTAATTTTCTTACCATAATACTTACTATAATAGTAAGAACCAAAGTATTTACACTAATCATAATGTTTGCTTTATTGTCTGCCATAGAACTGAAGTTAACATGCGTGCGCATAACATTGCGGAACATTGTCTCCACTCCCCTGCCGCCTTCCTTATCAAGTTTCTTTTTGGTTTCAATCTTTTGCTTATCGATTTCGAGCTTCGCTTCTTTTAGATTAGTATCCTTATTTTTTTTCTTCAGCTTCTTTAGTTGTTTTTCAATTTTGATGAAGTTTATATTTTTTTGTATCCCAAACTTTTCCTTTGCGAAACCGGTAAAAAAATTATGATTCTTAAAAAATTTCTCTGAAATTTCCAGCCATTCCAGGTCAGTACAAAGATCATCTCCACGATTCTCTATTTCCAATCTGAACAGGTCACCTTTTTCCTCAAAACTTTTTGTACCGAGATGATGTAAATCGGCATCGCAGAGAATTTCTTCAAGGTGATTTTTCGGACTCTGCGGAATTTTAGTTGCCTGGATCAGCGAGATTATTTTTTCGGCTTTATCTTCAGGGTAGTTGTTCGTATTAAGGAACTCTTTTACATATCCTATACTTACTTCTTCATGCCCCTTGCAAATTTTTACATATCCCGAATCGTGAAACCATGCTGCAATAATTAATAATTCCAAATCATCATCACCGACACCATCAGCGGCGGCAATCTCTTTAACTGCAGCAACAACTTCTGTGGTATGATTCAGGTTGTTATAAACATTTTCAGGTGGGGCGTGTTCGTTAAATATATTTTGCACGTATTGATGAGCTTTGTTTATAATATCTTCGTTCATTTTACTACCCTAAACAAATTGATTATTAATTTTTAAGAGCATATTAATTTTCAAGATAAAGTTATAAATAAAACAGTTTAAAAATGAATCCCATTTGTGTATTTAGTATTATCCTTACTCATTTATAACTATTTTATTTTAATACTGATTAAATATATGATTATCTGTCTATCATTGCAGTGATTATTATCACATTTTATAATAACTTTTGCCGTTTAATCCTGCTTATTTATATTTTTACTTATGTCATTATCTTTTGTACAAAGATTCCAAAAATTATAAATCATTAAATCTAATTTAAAATTATAATGAAAACTTTATATCTCGCAAGGCATGCTAAATCGAGTTGGAAAAATCCGGAACTATCGGATACCGAAAGACCATTGAACAAGAGAGGCAAACGTGACGCTCCATATATCGGCAATCTATTGAAAGAGAAAGGTGTGAAACCTGATATACTAATTTCAAGCCCGGCCGTAAGAGCCAGAAAAACTGCTGTAGTTATAGCAGAATTAATAGATTATCCAAAAAGTGAAATTTTAATTGATGACAATATTTACGAATCATCATCTTCCGAATTGATTAATATTATAAAAGGATTTGATGATAAATATAATTCTGTAATGATGTTTGGACACAATCCCGGTTTCACAATGCTAAACAATTATCTTACGGATAGTTTTATTGATAATATTCCAACTTGCGGCGTTGTTGGGATTCGCTTTAATTCATCGTGGGAAAAAATTGTTGGTGCATCCGGGAAAGCATTCTTTTTTATCTACCCAAAATTATTTATGAAGTAAGATAACAACATTGGAAAAGCCAAAACCGAACAAAGATATATTTTTTAACAGAGAACTTAGCTGGCTGTCTTTCAACTACAGAGTATTGCAGGAAGCAAAAGATAAAAATGTTCCGCTTCTCGAACGATTGAAATTTTTAGCTATTTATTCTTCCAACCTTGATGAAT
>JBATTD010000435.1:0-5170 GCA_049670345.1 Ignavibacteriaceae bacterium | reverse complement strand
TCATCCCTTCTTATATTAACATCATCGGGATCAATTTCCTGCCGGAAGAATTCATTTAATTTGTTTTCTTTGTTTCTTCTTTCAATCGCAAAAATTATTTTTCCCTTGGGGTAGGGAATTATTGCAGATTCGTGATAAGTTTTTTTAATTCCATCAAGTGCAGCCTTGCTTGTTTGATATTCGCCAAAATAACTGTCGAATCCTTTCGAATAGATTAACTCTTGGGAACTCTCATCATAAATTTTAACATAAAATCTTCCGACGTTAATTTCATCAATCAAATGCGCTCTGCTGCCAGCCCAAATACCATACATATAAATTTGATCTATGGTTACAATTTCTGTTTGAGCATCGCCAATGTGAAAGTAATCAATCCTCATCGTTTTATCGGTGAAGAAGTTATCAAAATTATCAAAAACCTGCGAGTTCAAGCTGAAATTACAACTTACAATAATTAGTAAAAATATTACAGTAACTCTCATTTCAACATCTCCTTTATGGTTAAAAAAAATTTACATTTCGTAAATCTAAATTAGCAATAGAATTTTTAATTAATACTATTTCTTATCATAATATATACTTAATGATTTGATTAATTATATATTTATTATATCATAATTGTGATTCCTCTTTTCTGATACTCGAAGTACAATCAATCAAAAATTTGTCTCCAAATAAGTATTTCTCACTTTAAACCTCTAATTTAGTAAACCTAATTTTTTAGAACATTTAAAAAATAATTTATACTAATAACCCGAATTAAAGGAGATGTTTTTATGGCTCGAAAGAATGTCTTAATTATGGGAGCAGCGGGTCGTGACTTCCATAATTTTAATGTTTTCTACAGAGATAATAAGGATTACAATGTTGTTGCATTTACTGCCACTCAAATTCCTGATATTGATGGAAGAGTATATCCAAAGCAATTAGCAGGCAAACTTTATCCTAAAGGAATAAAAATCTATGAAGAAAAAGAACTGGAAAAATTGATTAAAAAATTAAAAGTAGATGAGGTTGTTTTCTCATATTCTGATGTTCAGTTTGAATATGTAATGACAAAAGCTTCAATCGTTAATGCTTTAGGAGTTTCTTTCCGTTTGCTTGGTGCTGATGAAACACAAGTTAAGAGTACGAAACCGGTTGTTTCGGTTCTTGCTGTAAGAACCGGTTGCGGTAAGTCTCAAACTTCAAGAAAAATTGTTGAAGTACTGACTGCCGCGGGGAAGAAAGTGATTGCCATTCGTCATCCAATGCCTTATGGAGATCTTGTAAAACAAAAAATTCAGCGCTTTGCAACTTATGCCGATCTCAAAAAACATAAATGTACTATAGAAGAAATAGAAGAATACGAACCGCATATTGCGCGGGGTGGAATTATTTATGCCGGTGTTGATTATGAAGCAATACTTAGAGAAGCCGAAAAAGAAGCTGATATTATTCTCTGGGATGGCGGAAACAATGATTTCTCATTTTATAAATCCGATGTTACGTTTACCGTAGTAGATCCTCATAGACCGGGGCACGAAATGTATTATTATCCCGGCAACACTTCGCTTAGAATGGCTGATGCGGTAGTAATAAATAAAATTGATTCTGCTGATTCGGAAGATATTTTAGAGGTAATTGATAACATTCAGGAAGTTAATCCAAATGCTACCATTATTGAAGCAGCATCTCCTGTTACAGTTGAGAAACCAAACTTAATTAGAGGCAAACGAGTACTCGTGGTTGAAGACGGGCCGACACTTACTCATGGTGAAATGCAGTACGGTGCAGGAACCGTTGCAGCACAGAAACTCGGTGCAAAAGAAATTGTTGATCCGCGCCCATATACAGTTAAATCAATTACAGCTACTTTTAATAAATATCCGAACATAGGTGTTCTGCTTCCTGCTATGGGTTACGGCAAAGCACAGATGAAAGACCTTGAAACAACTATAAACAGGACAAAGTGTGATTCTGTTGTGATCGGCACGCCGATAGATCTTGGAAGATATATTAAGATAAACAAACCTCATACAAGAGTTAAGTATGATCTTCAGGAAATTGGTGCGATTACAATTGAAACTGTTTTAAGAGAAAAGAAAATTATAAAGTAGTATTTCCTTTCCTTTTATAAAAGAGTTGTCGCATAAGCGGCAACTCTTTTTTGCAAAATGTTAAATTTCTTGCAAAGCTCAACTCTTTCCATGCGCATTTTCCCTTGATTGAATCGTGTTGCTAATGTTATATTGGAACCAGCAATTGGTAAACCAAATAAGGCGGCAAGTAATGAGGAAAATTTTATTATCAAACCTAGTGTGGGTCGCATTCATAATCAGTGGTTTAATCTCATCATCAATTTTTACTTATGCGCAGGAAGAATCAGAATCTAATTTACGGATGGCGGAAAGGGTGGATACTATCTGAGACCACGAACCGGATGAAGGTTTAGCCAATATCAAGATATTGATGACAATAAATGGTGAGCCGTTTGCCGGTAAGGTTTCTATTGTGGGTGAGTTCTCTTTTCGTGCAGTAAGTGGCTCTACGCATACAACTGGGTTTAATCCAAATAGTAATGGAAGATGGGTTTATGACGGACTCGAACCCGGAACAAATGAAATATTTATTGAAGGCACGGATAAGTTTAAAGACTGGCTGTGGAGTAAAAAAGGTGTTACAGTAAAAGCTGGTGATTCACTATTGTTTGAGATCATTCTAGATCAATAACTCAAGTACTTAAATAACAGTGGCTTATTTAATTGATTGATAATGTTAATAAATTGATTTAGTTTTCATTTGATCTATATTGTTCCCATTAAATAATACAAGGGGTAAAGCTATGTGTTACAAAAGAATTGTATCCGTAATTGTTTTTGGTGTTATTTTAAACTCTGTAACAATAGCGCAAGGCGAAGCTGCGATTCCCTTTCTGTTGTTGCCGATCTCTCCTTCTCAAAATGCTATGGGTGCCACAGGCACCTCAATTCCCACTGATGATCCATACGGATTTCTATTTAACCCGGCTCAGTTGGGGTATACAAGCCAGACAACAAACCTTTCTTTCATATTCTACCCTTCCAAAGTGAAATTTCCTAATTATTTCACTGATTTAAATCTTAGTGGCATTGCTCTTAATTTAGGTTACAACTTTAATAAATTGGTGGGGATTCCTCTAAGCATTGGTTTTGGATTTGCAAATCCCGAATTAAGTTATACGGTATTTGAAAGACCCGGTGGTAAGGATTATTATAATGCGTATTCATTAGGGATCGGAATAGATTATTTTATACAATTCAATGCTGGTATAACTTATAAAGATATAACATCAATATTTGCAGTTTGGGGAATTGAACGAGAAGATGAAATAAAAGCCGAAGCAAACACTATTGATTTTGGTTTATTACTCAATATTCCTGTCATTAAATTAATAGATGATAATCTATCTATTAACATAATTGATGACATCCCTATTAAACCATCCTTCAATTTTTCAACTGGTTATTCACAATCAAACATTGGCGATGAAATTTATTACATTGATGAAGCACAATCTGATCCACTGCCAAGAACTGCCAGACTTGGATATGGAATTTCTCTGGGATTAGATTTCTTATTTGATGAATCACCTCTTAATGTTTTTAAGTTCGATTTTTCGGTTGATGCTGAAGATATATTGATTGAAAGAGATTGGCCAACCAATGATTTCGAATATCAAACCGGAATTGGAGATATAGATATTGGCAGGAATATTATCCAGATAGAAGGAGATGATAAAGTTGTATCACGCAGTGGATATCGTATTTATTTGATGGAGACATTAGCTATAACTAATGGCAAATACTCAGGAAAAGGATTTGATTTATCCACCACAAGTGGAATTGAAATTCGCTCTACAGGTTTATTAAAAATGCTTAGCAAATATTCATCAAGCAAAACGATTGAATTCATAGCCAATCATTTTGATTTGCGATATTATACCAGTACTTATTCACAAAATAAATTGGATCTGGAAATGGATGGCATTGCGTTATTTATTAGTAGCTTGGAATTTAATTAAGAAGGATGTCTTGAACAGAAAAGTTATCACAACATTAGCCCCTCTTTTTTATTAAAAATTATTTATTTTAATAAAATAAAGTAATTGAATAATTATTTCTCAAAAAAAAAGAATAAATCAGTTATGAAAAAACTAATAATATTTTTCTTGCTATTATTAAGCAGCCTCATTTATTCACAGGATTTTGATAAACTTGCCAACGCTGTTGTTAACAAAGATCTTAACGCATTGGATAGTTTACTTAATGCCGGAATAGATATTAATGTAACGGAAGAGGACAGGGGTGCTACCGTTCTCCTGATTGCCTGCAGCTTTAAGGATTATGAAAATGTTGTTTCAATTTTAATTTCCCGTGGTGCAGATGTAAACTTTAAAGGTAAAGACGGCAGAACTCCTCTTATGTGGGCTGCTGGAAATTCCCTTGAGACTACAAAAATTCTCCTTGATAATGGTGCTGATGTAAAAGCAAAAGGTGATGATGGGATGAATGCTTTTATTCAATCAACATTTGGTATCCTGTCAAAAAAAGTTTCAACAGATGTAATGGACCTTCTACTCGAAAATGGTGCAGATATTAACTCTGCATTAAGCAGTAGAGATGCTGCTGGATGGACGGCTTTGCTTTTTGCCTCAATTAATGGAGATATTGAACTTGCAGAATACCTTGTTTCACAAGGTGCAAATGTTAATCATACTTCCAATGAGGGTTCAACAGCACTATCTTTAGCAAGACAGGAAAAGTATGAAGCGATGGTGAGTCTCCTTAAAGAACATGGAGCACTTGATTAAATCGATTAAGGAGATATAATATGTTTATTGGGCATTTTGGAGTTGGTTTTGCTGCGAAGAAATTTGTAAAAAAAACCTCGCTTGGAACATTATTTCTTGCAACACAGTTTATCGATCTTCTGTGGCCTTTCTTTGTTATATTCGGTATTGAGAAGGTTGCAATAGATCCCGGGAACACAGCTTTCACTCCACTTGATTTTATCTACTATCCATTCTCACATAGTCTGCTTGGAGTTCTTATCTGGGCGATTCTCTTCGGAGTGGTTTATTATTTTATTATAAAGGATTTGAAAACTTCTCTCATACTTGGAATTTTAGTACTAAGCCATTGGATATTAG
>JBATTD010000434.1:0-2502 GCA_049670345.1 Ignavibacteriaceae bacterium | reverse complement strand
GAACTTTAATTATTCTTACTAATTAAATGATTTTTTTGTTTTCCGGGTTGAACAATGGTTAAGTGCTGATCACGAACTCAAATTACTGGCTGCAGATCGAACATTATTTTATTTTTATTCTTCAACTGGCTCAATGGTAAAAGATATAATTTTTACTTCATCTCCTCTTCTAATTTGAAATGAAATTTCTTCATTCCAGTTTTTATACTGCAGATGTTTTTTCAAATCGAAAAGAGACTTGAATTCTTTTTCATCAATAGTTATAATAATATCTCCAGTCATCAATCCATTTTCAGCGGCAATTGTTTCCGGTAATACACGTTTTATTGGATAACCCTGGTCTTCTTTATCTTTAACACTAAATCCGAATGATGGATACTTATCCCGTTTCGTCTCTTTTTTACCCAAGAGATAGTCTGCCAAACTCCGTGCTACGATACGATTTGGAGTATTATCCATTTCAGTCATTCCCATCATATGAGCATTTTTGGGAGTCACATTCTTCAGCGAATCTTCTTTTGGAGTTTCATTACTCTTCATTTGTGACATTTCTTTCGGCATATTTTTCTTCGTATCTTTTTTTATTTTCATCATCCCCGAGTCTTCTACTTCATCAGGAACATCGACCACTACAACGGAAACAAAAGACAGGTCGCTTCTGTCTTTTATAATCCTGCCGATTCCAAGATTGTAAACCACATGACCGCTTCCCGCTAAAACAACAACCGTTGCATCCGGGTGTTTATTTGCAGCTGTTATAGCTCCTTCACCCATGGCTGCATCCCACAAACTTTGCGCCTGATACATGTTGTTGAATATTTTCGGCATGATAGCGTCCATTCCTTCCATAGCTACTTTAAAAAAATATTTATGTTCTACCGTTGATGTATCTATATCTGGAATTGTTGAACGTTCTTCTTCTGTTAAGCTGGACAAACCACCCCTGCCAATTTTCGACGCGTATTTTCTTTCTACGTTTGCGCCATAAATGGGGATATGCTTCTCGCGAACATAGTCGAATATTGCTTCATAATACCTGTAGTTGTGCGACCATGTAGTTAGAAAATCAGTTTGTTCTAAAAAGGTGTTCGGATCGGTTTCTCCGCTACTCCAGGCTGCTAGTTGTTCATTCTGATTTGGATTAAACATCTCAAGCGCTAAGACTACAGGTTTCGCTGATTCGACCAAACCTTTGATTATTTCATATTGAACATCATGGTGCAATTGATTGGTATGAGTTTCACCAATCAGCACAATACGCTTTTGTCTAAGAGCTTCTATCATTTCTTTAAATGATGTTTCTTTATCGAGATCTGTGTCGAATTGTTTGTCTAGTTTTACAGCACAAAAATCATATTTACGATCAGAATCGCCAATTGGAAGACGATCCGTTTCGAATGACTGAGACATAATAGTAAAAGACATAGCCATAAATATGAGTGGTAGTAGTTTATATTTTTTCATCCTATTCTCCTTATTTTAACCTAAATTGCTGAAAAGGTTAGAGACAAATTTTCTAATCTTTAATCTAATAATTTATTTTTATTGCTTTAATCTGATGGTTTTCCAGATCGGCTATCCATAAATAATCTCCATGCACTAAGACAGCTGCCGGCTTTTTAAGTTCATTTATTTTAGAGCCCATCTTTCCGGATCCGACTAGCGGAGTTATATTTCCACCTGGATCAATTTTTAAAATTCGATGTGTTCCCATATCAGCGATATAAATATTTTTTTTGTCATCAACCGCAATACCATGCGGCGTACTCAGAGTATCATTTAGCTGGATTGTTGTAACACTTTCATTGGGTATAATTCGATCGATTAAATGTAGCCCAGCATCAGCCAGCAGTATACTCTCGCCATCTACTACAATATCCATAACATATTTAAAAGTTGTTTCATTAGGCGTATCATTTTCCTTATCGGATGTCCTGTTTTCAGCAACTGTAGAAACTTTTCCATTTCTAATTAGACGTACCTTTGCATTGCCAATATCAGCAACATACACACCGCCTTCAGGGCATAAAATAACTGCGTGGGGTGAAATGAACATCGCTGAGTCAGCGGCACCATCTTTAAAACCGGCCTCACCGGGAATACCTGCTAGTGTGGAAACTTCAAATGTTCCGTTTTCTGATTTTGTAATGATGCGGATTGTATGATTACCAGCTTCAGCAACATATATCTTATCTTCTGTTTTATCGTAAGCCACCCCATGTGGTGAATTAAATTTTGCATCTACTGCCGGGCCGTCTTGATAACCCTTTTTATCAGGACCTCCGGCTATTGTGGTTACCTTTCCATCGAAGGTGGCAATTCTTATAGCGTGGTTGTTAATATCAGCAAAGACAACTGAATTATCAGTGTAAGCCGCCAATCGGATGGGTTTATTCAGTTCTGCATTTTCACCATCTATAAAACCGGGTTCCCCGTTTCCGGCAATAATGAGCACTTTACCTGTTTCTTCATTGCTGCATGCGATTATTAATAAAATAAGTA
>JBATTD010000433.1:0-1880 GCA_049670345.1 Ignavibacteriaceae bacterium | reverse complement strand
TCATTAAAAAAGCGATTTGTAAATGTAGATAGAAACCCTATTCCCTGCTGCCCGGCATCAAAATCCCTTTGTGCACGGAAGACACCATAATAAGTTAACGGTTCCATTTCAACCCTGGAATGTTTACCATCAGCATAGATCTCTGCGTGCTCACGCTGTGTAATTGCATGCACCATTCCAATTTTCCAATCCTTTGAAATTCGTCCCGAAATTTTTCCGGCACCCAGAATATGAGTTCCATTCGGGATATCTGCATAATCATAACCTGGCAACCCACCCTGAGGTGCGCGACCTATTCTTCTACTATAAAAAATGTTTGGTTCCGACCAATCAAAAGACACATTATTATTTGAGCCGCCGCGGCCGAATCGGAAAATACCTATCCCTTCTGTAAAGAATGGACGCCTTTCCTGGAAGGTATATTCCACATCCGATAAATTAACAATAGCGGGATCGACTTCAACCTGACCAAAATCCGGATTGATTGTGCCATCTAATGTAAGACTGTTACCTAAACCTGCTTTTAAATCGAGACCAGCACCGGGTAGAAATTGCTGCCCTGCATTGAATGGATCGTTCGAATCATTTCCAACGTTTGATGCTTTCCCGGTAACGTATGGTAATAATTCAAAGCGTTGGGAGGGAGATATTCCCTCAACACCAACCAGTTGCGGAAAGCGAGAAGCAAAGCCGCTTTCATTCCGCGGGGTATATGCAATCATGTCCGTCTCAACCCTGCGGCTAATGAATCTCTCAACGTTAATGCCCCATACCTGGGAGTCGCCTTCTCTAAATCTAAGCTGCGAGTAAGGAATTTTCATTTCAACAGACCAACCATTGGAATCTATATGCGGAACGCCTTCCCATACAGCATCCCAGGATATATCGGTAAATTTACTGTCATTTTCCAGCACACCATCGGCAAGCGTACCGGCAGCAGAAACATAGAAAAAATATCCGTTTCTTTTATCACGGTAAGAATCAAGATAAAGAATAACTCCATCAGAAGGATCGCCCCATACGAAATCTCTGCGTACAAGACGTGCCATAATAGAATCCGGGCTTGAATCGTGAAACATTGCAGCAAAATAAATTGCTTGGTCATCATAAGCTACCCAAACCTCGCTCCTCTGAGAAGGTTTCATTCCCTGATCCGGGTCTTGCTGATACAATTCGGTAAACCCGGTTCGCTGCCAGACTTCCTCAGATAATATACCATCGATGCTTATCTCATCATTTGTTTTAACTGCAATAATTGTTTTAGATGCGGTATTTCCCGGGTTGGGGACTATTTGCTGTAAGGCAATAAGTAATAAACTAATTAAGTAAGTAGTAATTCTAATCATTGTTAAGTTCCTTTTTTAATTTGTTATTCATTTAATTATCAGTTTAGTATTGATTATTTTTTATATGCCTTTTAGTTTTTAATCTTTCAATAATTCCATTACAAGACTATTTAAATTTCTTCTTGAGATAGTTCCATTAATTTGTTTCATTACTTTCCCACTCTTGAGTAATAAAACAGTTGGAATATTTTCCACATTAAATTTTTGCAGAAATTCTTTATGAGTTTCATAGTCAATCCTCTCAAGTTTAAATGAATTATTAAATTCATTTTCGATTTTGGAAAAAACCGGTGTAATCAGCTGAGAACAACAGCACTTATCATCTCTTACTTCTAATAGCACTGGTTTTTTACTCACTAATAAGTCCTTCAATGTATCTCCTCCTAATTTTTTATTAGCTGTTTTGTTCAATTTTTTTAATTTATTCTTACGAATTTTTTTTAGAGATATACAAATGGTTTGCCAGTAAGCTCAGGTTATACCGAATGGTGCTATTAGATTACAGGCGGTAGTTTAATTTGATAAGTGTTTGAT
>JBATTD010000432.1:0-1796 GCA_049670345.1 Ignavibacteriaceae bacterium | reverse complement strand
CAACCAAATCATTTGAGTGAGTGATAAAAGTTATTAATATGTCAAACAAACTTGAAAATAATGCTGCAATCAATCCTGTAATCAAACCATAACTAAGGGCTTTATTTAATTTTATGGGAGAGTCATTTCCTGTTGCTTTAGAGTAGAGATATATCGAAAGAAAAGCTGCTGCTGGTATAATTAAGCAACAATTTAAATTTTTTATACCCGGAATAGTTGATAAAACTGCTGCTCCAAAACCTGTAACAATTGATGGTAGATATTTATTGTAGTTCATTTTTCCTTTTATATAACAAGTTGAACGAATTTTCGATGGTTTCTAAAATGTAAATTATTACAATTGCGCCGCACAATAAACCGGTTATAAATGCAATTGTCTTTGAATAAGCATATATATTTAATCTAACAGCAAATGCATCAATAACTAACGGAGCGGAAAATATTAGCAATGGTATTAAGCTTAATTTTAGCTTTAATAAATTAAATAACATTGTTATTGCTATAAATAATGCACCTAAATATATCCCGGCACACCTTGCACAAACCAGTAAATGTGCACCTCCAAAATTTATTTCAGATGATTCTGACTGATGACAAACTATTGAGTAATTATAATTGAGCAATTGATTAATAATTGCTTTCCCTGCAAATGATGGACTTAACACTGGAAATAAAAATCCCGTACTCCAAAATAACAAAAGAAAAAAGAATATATATTTTACTGCTTTAAAGTTATTTTTATCTGGGCGAAATCTGTCTTCAATCCTGTTGTAAATCATAGATGGATTCAAATTGGAATCTATTGAGGAGAAAATATCAAAATACTTTTTGTAGTAAGTACATATAATTTTGCATTAAATACCAATGAGGAAACAATTTCAAATTCATCATCGTAACCGTTAAGTATTACTTCAATAAGTTTTTGTTCTTTAGAATTTAAATTTGAAATATATATTTTCTCATCAGAGTTGATTGTGAGCCATTGAAAGATGATCCTTATACTTCGCATTTCTCCGGGGATTTCAATATCACCAATTGCAGTTCCATAATTATCGTATATGTAAATGTCTTTTCCGTCTAACACGTAAATATTATTCTGCATTGAAATAGCTAATTGTATAGGATCCTGAAGATAGTAGCTGCCGTAATCATATCCACCAATATCCATTATGAAATTTCCAAAAAGATCAAATTTTAGAATCCTGTTGTTATCGGAATCCAATATAAACACATCACCTAAATTGGATGGAACGGCACTTAATGGATATCCAAATCTTTCCTCCTCAATATCGCTATCCCATGTCCGAAACTGGAAAATGAAATTCAGATTTTTATCAAACCTTTGTATCCTGTGATTATTTTTATCCGTAACAAATACTTTTAGTGCATCCGCAAAAATATCCACCGGATCATCAAATGCGTTTATCTCCCAACCGTAACCACCAATTAAGTTAAATAGATTACCAAGAGTATCAATCTGATATACTTCATCTGTAACATCATCGGTAATAAAAACCACACCTGCTGAATTAATATAAAAGGAGGTAGCGTGTTTAAACGCACCTAATGAACGCTCGTATCTAAAGTTCTGCGAATATCCTGTAGAACAAAGGAATACAAAAATGTAAATTAGATGGCGTAAATTCATATATAATTAAATTAATTCTCCGCTTAATATTAAGTAATATTGATAATAAATGAAATAGAATTTTAAATTGAAGATTATATCGTAAATCAACCCTGAAGACAATCGGATAAAATTTATTAATTGATTTTACCTCATCACATATTTATAT
>JBATTD010000431.1:0-1835 GCA_049670345.1 Ignavibacteriaceae bacterium | reverse complement strand
GCATTAAAAGAAATGCACCGCCAGGTTGGTAATCTTAAAATAAGTAAACGGGGAATAGCACAAAGAGGAATGCTGATAAGACATCTAGTTTTGCCAAATGATCTTGCCGGCTCTAAAAAAGTAATTGATTTTGTTGCTGATGAAATTTCTGCCGAGTCATATATAAACATAATGGATCAGTACCGACCTGCGTATAACGCCAATAAATATGAAAAGCTTAACAGAAAAATCACACCATCCGAATTTAAAGAAATTGTAGATTATGCATTTTGTAAAGGGTTAAAAAGAGGGTTTGAAGAATGCCGGTAGCCAATAGACTGCGGGTAAATGTTGATGAAGTGATTGCGAAGGAATCATCCTGAAGTCCTGCGGAAGCAAGAGGAAGGATCTATTTTATAATTTACCCTGATCGGAATGTGCCGGCTTCGGAAATTTTTTATTAGTAATTGCCAATCACCAACAGTAGCTAATCGTCAAACTTCATTTTTCTTGACTTTAATCAATTATTATCCCAAGTTAATTAATAGTTATTAATTCTATACCTCGGGGAGAGGTTGTAGAGAGCATAACAGCATAGTATGAGATTATTCCTTTCTTATCTTTCCCCCAAGGTGTGGAGTACAGCATCATCCATTAAAGGAATAAATCGCTGTGTTTCCTGATTTCTTCTAATGAAAATTCATCACAGAATTTTTCGGGAGGAACTATGTATCGCATTAAATCTTTTCTTTGTTGCAGTTTGTTACTCCTTTTTGTTGTAAGTGCTAAGGCTCAAGATGATCCGGTCCGGATCGGTTTTGGTGTTGGTTTTGGCCAGGGTTTTAGTTTTTTCGGTGGTGAAGAGTTATCTGTAATAACTTTACCAATTGATTTTGCCGATTTTTCAGTAGTCGTTAGGGGCAAGAATTTTCGCTTCGAACCAACTTTAGGCTATTTTAGTTCCTCATCCTCAAGCACTTCCTCCGGGTATACAAGTGAGTCCAAATCTTCTAATTTGAGATTAGGAACAGTATTGGCTTATGCCACTGCAATAGCATCTATGAATTTGTATTATGGCATCGATATCGGTGTAATTCTGTCTTCCGAATCACGTGAATCAACTTTTCCAGGTTCAACATCAACAGACCGTTCTAAAACGGACTTCTTTATTGGACCTGCAATAGGAGGAGAATATATGTTTAGTGAAAACTTTTCTTTGGGTGGTGAAATTCAGATCAACTATATATCAATTGGGAACTTCGATGATGATTCAGATGCATCATCATCTGCAGTCTCATCCAGAGGGAAGATCATATTACGCTGGTATGTTAAGTGACAATAAGAAATCTGCCTAACAGTATTTACTGTTAAATACTAAATAACTGCCCATTCAAACTATTTGCTGAACGAGTGGTTGTAATTTTGTGTGGCTTGCTGGTTTTTTAGGTGCAAGTAATATTGGAGCATTAGCAAATAATCGAGCATAAATTTAGTGAGGTTATAATGCAAAGAAATGTTTTAGGTCAGTTCAATTCGTATGTAATTCTTATCCTCATCATATTTATATCCTCTACTCTTTCCGATGCAATTGCAGGAGGAAAAGCAGGGGTCTACGGAATTTACATGGTTCCCAGAGGCGAAGATGCAAAAAACTATAGCCAACCCGGGTTGGGCTTTGGGTTTCATATTGTAGTACCGGTACCTCAGCTTGCTAACATTTTAGCAGGGACAGCGGGATTAGAATTTATAAACCTTCTTGAAAAAACAATTGATTTGCGGGACAGGACCACCGGTTGGGTTGAACAGAACACAAGTCAGAACTATTTTAGGCTTTTTATTGGTACGCAGGTAGGAGG
>JBATTD010000430.1:0-6292 GCA_049670345.1 Ignavibacteriaceae bacterium | reverse complement strand
GGTCTAAATTTCTTCGTAAATGAATTTGCCTGGTTTTACATAACAGGTATTCGATTTTCCTGGTCATTATCTAATTTTTACAGCTATGGAAATGAAAGTGAAATCAATCAACTAAACCTGCAAAGCATAGATGCTCAAACAGAGACTTTTCTGCTAAATACAAAAATTACTGCCAACCAGCAGCTACAGGAAATAGATAAACTAAATAAAATGATTGAGGTAGATAAAAGTATTATTGAACTAAGAACTTCCGTTAAAATAGCTGCCCAATCAAAACTTGAAAATGGCGTTATTACGTCAAACGACTACATTCGAGAATTAAATGCAGAAGATACTGCAAAGCAAAATTTAGAAATTCACAAAATTCAATTATTACTAGCTCAGTATAATTATAAAATCACAACAGGAAATTAAAAATTACAAAAGAGATAAATATGAAAAACAGATTATTAAATATTGTTCTTATTCTGATTACCACTTTTTTATTAGCCTGCTCAAATGGTGATGGAGATTTTGATGCAACAGGAACATTTGAATCTGAAGAGGTAATAGTCTCATCAGAAGCAATGGGCAAACTATTAAAGTTTGATGTTGAAGAAGGGATGATTCTTAAACAAGATCAGGTTGTAGGATTGGTCGACACAACTCAGTTATATCTAAAGAAAAAACAACTTGAATCAACTATACGATCAGTATTAAGTAAGCAGCCTGATATTCCGACACAACTTGCAGCAATACGGGAACAAATTGCAACTGCCGAAAGAGAAAAAATCAGAATTGAGAATCTTGTAAGTTCAGATGCTGCAACTACAAAACAGCTGGATGATATAAATTCTCAACTTGATGTCTTGAATAAGCAGTACGATGCAACAAAATCCAGCTTAACAATTACCAGGCAAGGAATGCGAAGCGAAACACTTCCACTGATTGCACAAGTTGAGCAGATACAAGATCAAATAAATAAAAGCATAATTAGAAACCCAATTGATGGAACTGTTTTAACACGTTATGCCATGCAGGAAGAAATCACATCGAACGGAAAAGCACTTTATAAAATTGCAGACTTATCCGAAATGATCTTGCGTGCATACATCAACGGCGATCAGCTTGGGCAGGTTAAACTTGATCAAATGGTGAGGGTTTTTGTGGATAAAGGTGATGGCAAACAGAAAGAACTGGAAGGAAAAATTTATTGGGTCTCTTCAAAATCTGAGTTCACTCCAAAAACAATTCAAACAAAAGATGAACGCGCCAATCTTGTATACGCAATTAAGGTTAGAGTTAAAAATGATGGTTACTTAAAAATTGGAATGTACGGTGAAATAAAATTTTGAAATGAATACGATAGAATTAAAAAATATTGTTAAAACATATTCAACAAAGAAAACTAAGGTTATAGCTGTTGATGACGTTTCATTTTCGGTTAAAGAAGGTGAGTTGTTTGGTTTGATTGGTCCGGATGGTGCCGGCAAGTCATCAATCTTCAGAATTCTAACAACCTTACTTCTGGCAGATAGCGGAAGTGCTTCCGTAATGGAGCTGGATGTTGTAAATGATTATAAGGAAATCAGAAAGATTGTTGGCTATATGCCCGGCAGGTTTTCCCTTTACCAGGATTTAACAGTTGAAGAAAATTTAGAATTTTTTGCTACAATTTTTAATACCACTATTGAAGCCAACTACAATTTAATAGCTGACATTTATATACAACTTAAACCTTTCAAAAAGCGTCGTGCTGGAAAACTTAGCGGCGGGATGAAACAAAAACTGGCTCTATGCTGTGCATTAATTCACAAACCAGAAGTTCTGTTTCTTGATGAACCAACAACGGGTGTTGATCCTGTTTCCAGAAAAGAATTTTGGAAAATGTTAAAAAGATTGAAAGAGCAAGGAATTAGTATTCTTGTTTCTACACCCTATATGGATGAAGCAAAACTTTGCGATAGAATAGCACTTATTCAAAATGGCAAAATTTTAGAAATAGATACACCGCAAAACATTGTTGAAAGATTTGATAACAATCTTTACGCTGTTCGATCTGATAATATGTTTGAGCTGCTTAAAGATTTAAGAAGTTTTCCTAAGACAAAATCGTGTTTTGCTTTTGGAGATAAGCATCACCTTGTTTTAAATGATAATAATTTTGATTTGAATGAACTAAAAACCTATCTGCAAAATCAAACTAATCTTGAGATAAAAAAAATTGTACACGGTATTGAGGATTGTTTTATGAGTTTAATCGCAAACACTAACAGTACATTAGAAGATTTACCTGCTTAATTTGACTGAAAAAAATGAATAACGAAATAGTAATTAAAACAGATAAACTCACTAAAAAATTTGGTGATTTTATCGCAGCTAATGAACTTACTTTTGAAGTTTATAAAGGAGAGATCTTTGGCTTTCTGGGTGCGAATGGTGCAGGTAAAACCACGGCAATGAAAATGCTAATTGGTATTTCTAAACCAAGTTCTGGAGATGCAAACATTGCCGGGTTCGATGTTTATAAAGACACAGAAAAAATAAAAAGAAGCATTGGTTATATGAGCCAAAAATTTTCTTTGTATGAAGATTTAACAGTAAAAGAAAATTTAATGTTGTTCGGCGGAATTTATGGTCTTAGTGATGAAGTAATTGAATCAAAAACTAAGGAACTCCTTGAAAAATTAGGTTTGCAAAACGATGCTAACAAATTAGTAGGATCGCTTCCTCTAGGTTGGAAACAAAAGCTAGCGTTCAGTACCGCAATATTTCATTCACCTAAAATTGTTTTTCTTGATGAACCAACAGGCGGCGTTGATCCAATTACCAGAAGACAATTCTGGGATATGATTTACGAAGCAGCTCATAACGGAATAACTGTTTTTGTAACGACACACTATATGGACGAAGCTGAGTATTGCGACCGTGTTTCAATTATGGTTGACGGAGTAATTGAAGCTCTGGATTCACCTTCTGGATTAAAAAAGCAATTTAATGCAAAATCTATGGATGAGGTTTTTTTAATGCTTGCCCGCAGTGCGAAAAGAGGAGATTGATTTTTTATGAAGCAGCTTTTAACATTTGTAAAAAAAGAATTTCATCACATTCTGCGAGATAAGCGTTCTATGCTTGTCCTTTTAGGTTTGCCTGTTGTACAGCTGCTGATATTTGGATTTGCAATTACAACTGAAACCCGTAACTGTAACATTGCAATTTTAGACAACTCTAAAGATGAAGCAACGCAAAATATTATTACGCGAATTGAAAGCAGTACTTATTTTGATATTGAAAGAACACTTTCATCAAACGATCAAATTGAAAAAGTATTTAAGACAGGTCGGGTAAAGCTAGCAATAGTTTTTCAATCAAATTTCCAGAACGATCTTTTGCACACAAACAAAGCGCAAATGCAAATAATAACGGATGCCTCTGATCCTAATCAGGCAACCACTTTAACTAATTATGTAAGTGCGATTGTAAAGGAATACCAGCAGGAATTAAATCAAAATAAAGAATTGCCTTACACAATTAACACTGAAATAAGAATGCTTTATAATCCCCAATTAAAAGGCGAATATTCTTCTGTGCCTGGTGTAATGGGAATGATCCTTCTTCTTATTTCTGCAATGATGACATCTATTTCAATAGTTAAGGAAAAAGAAATGGGAACAATGGAAGTTCTTCTCGTCTCCCCGATGAAGCCTTCGATAGTTATTGCAAGCAAAGTTATTCCTTACTTTATAGTTTCACTAATTAATGTAATGACAATTTTACTAATTAGTAATTTTGTTTTTGGAATTCCAATTCAGGGAAGTTTTATTCTTCTAAGTTTAATAACCGTTATATATATAATATGCTCATTAGCATTAGGCATTTTAATATCCACAGTAACAAGTTCTCAACAAGCTGCGATGATTATTTCTTTAATGGGTTTGATGCTGCCTGTAGTTATGCTTAGCGGATACGCTTTCCCTATTGCAAATATGCCTCTAATATTGCAGATCATTTCTAATGTCATTCCAGCTAAATGGTATATAATTATGGTTAAAGATGTGATGATAAAAGGAATTGGTCTTTTCGAAATTTGGCAAGAGCTGCTAATAATTCTTGGGATGACGACATTCTTTTTAATGCTCAGTATAAAACGATTTAAAGTTAGGTTACAATGAGGACTCTATTATTTCTATTAAAAAAAGAATTTCTACAAATATCTCGTAATAAACTTATTATAAGAATGATATTTGCATTACCTGTAGTTCAATTAATTATTCTGCCAAATGCAGCTAATTATGAGATGAAAAATATAAATATGAGTATTGTTGATCATGATCATTCCGAATATTCAAGACAACTGATTAACAAATTTACATCTTCGGGTTACTTTCAACTCACAAATGTTTCCGAAACATATAAAGATGCTTTGGTAGTTGTTGAAGAAGATGAAGCTGATCTGATAGTAGAAATACCGCAAGGTTTTGAAAGGGATTTAATAAGAGATAATAAATCAAAGACAATGATTGTTGCTAATGCAATAAACGGACAAGCCTCAGGACTTTCAGTTTCTTATGCAAATTCAATAATACAGGATTTTAACAGTGATGTTAGAGTTGAGTGGATACAACAGCCGCGAGTCAATCCGCAACCTATAATTGAAATAACCACAAGCAACTGGTTTAACCCAAAAATGAATTACAAATATTTTATGGTTCCCGGTGTGCTTGTTTTATTAGTTACATTAGTTGGCTTTCTTTTAACAGCAATTAATATTGTTAAAGAAAAAGAAGACGGGACAATTGAACAATTAAATGTTTCACCTATTAAAAAGTATCAATTTATTTTAGGCAAACTAATTCCCTTTTGGATTATTGGGAACATTGTGCTTTCTATAGGATTTGGTATTAGCTACCTTGTATATGGAATCCTTCCAGTAGGCAATCCGCTTCTAATTTATTTATTTGCAGCTATTTACTTAATTGCACTGTTAGGATTTGGATTGTTAGTTTCAACATTTGCGGAAACACAGCAGCAGGCAATGTTTATTTCATATTTCTTTATGACAGTTTTTATTCTGCTTGGCGGATTGTTTGCACCAATTGAGAATATGCCCGGTTGGGCACGTGTACTTGCTTATCTGAACCCGGTCAGCTACTTTATTGAAGTGATGAGAATGATAGTATTAAAAGGAAGCGGCTTTACAGATATTTTAAGGTACCTTGGAATAATATCATTATTTGCAATTGGTTTTAATACGCTTGCAATCTTGAATTACAAAAAAACAGTTTAATGATTCATTCCATTATTGATAGGCATCACGATTTAATTATTTATAGGCTTAGATTAAAAGTAGGTTGGTATCAAAACTTAGAAAATAACAAAGCCGCTACTATGAGCGGCTTTAGTCAAAATATTTCAATTATTGTTATTGCTGAATTCTCAACATTACGCTGTTACCATTTCTCATTGCAGTGTGAATCATTCCATTCTAGTGTTCAACTTCACCAAAATCCATTTGAGAAACTTCGACAACTATATGCCAAGCATCAGATACTGATAACATTTCCTACAATCTTGCAGAAGTAACGATAAAATTGCAAGGATTTGAATCCCGCTTCCAGTTACGGAGTTTTTTTCGGTTTATTATCTAACTTCTTTTTAGCTTTTTGATCCTGTTTACTTTGCTTCTGTTTCTGGTCTTTGTTCTTGTCTTTCTTGCCGCCTTTATCGCCCATTGTGAATATCCTTTCTTGTTATCAAATATCTTCTCGCCGCATTATAAATTAAATTAACGAGGTGTATTATTGTTTCAAATTAAACTTAGTAATAAATAAGTGTAAACTCAATTGGTTGCTTCGCAGTTAACAGTTATCATGGTTGTTATTCATACTTACTAATATTTCTTTGCTCGATCACTGCCGGTTCAACACCTTCACTTGTTAATGCTTCTTTCCCGAATAAACGAAAACTTCTCATCTTAATTTTATTGGCAACTACCAACATCGAGGGTAGTAGTGTTAAAGTGAGACCAGTTCCCACCAATAAGCCGTAAGCTACAGAAATAGCCATTGGAGATAAGAATTGTGCCTGAACGCTTGGTTCAAAAATTAAAGGACCTAATCCCGCAACGGTTGTTAACGTAGTTAGCATAACTGGTCTGAACCTGTTTAAACCGGCGTTTCTTAAAGCTTCTTCAAATTTCTGACCCTGAAGTAAGTACCTGTTCATTGCACTGACAAAAATGAGTGAGTCGTTCACAACAATTCCAATTAAAGCTATTGCACCAAACCCCGATAAAATGCTGAAACTATAACCT
>JBATTD010000429.1:0-5309 GCA_049670345.1 Ignavibacteriaceae bacterium | reverse complement strand
TTTTCCGCCAAAGGCGGATCCGCCTCCGGCGGAAATGCTTGGAACTTAACAAGCGGAATTTATTTCTACACACTTCAAGCAGGAGATTTCATTCAGACGAAAAAAATGATTCTATTAAAATAAACCTAAAGAATATTTCCCAATTCCTAAATCCTCTGCTTAATAACTAGGCAGGGGTTTTAATTTTTAAAACAGTATTTTTGTATCGTAACGAAAGAATAAATTTAGTGTAATTCTTTGTCAGGAGGATTTCATGCTCGTAAGAATAATAATTGTCTGTTTGATTTCATTTGCTGCGGTATATCCACAAAAGATAGACGAAAGACTGCTATTAATTGAGGCTCAACAGCTCATCACTTATATGGAATCATTCGATCAAATGGCGAATAAGTATACGGATGTATTTATAGTTTCAAATATAACTAACGTTGCACAATCAGTTTCAAGGTCGATGAATATTCTGATAAATGTATATCACTTAATACATATTCATAATATTATTCAAGGTGTCGAAGATAAGCAGACGGTAGGAAATTATGTATACCAGCAACTTCCCAAGTTATCAAGATTATTAAAAATAGAACGTAAAATTACCAACGGTATGCTTTCATCAGTTAACACCAAAGACATCAAAGATATGACGTCTCTTTATATCAGCAGTTTAAGCTTTGTAATAACAACCTTAGATACTTCTGCAGAATAAATCAAAGTATTACTTATTCTGGACTTACGCGCCGTATATAATTTCGGATGTGGATTGCTTATTCATCCACCTTCTTTTCATTCACATTACACCGCCATTTTAAAAATAATTACTCCTTCCAAAGATTTTAAGTAAAACTTTTTTTCTGTTTATCGGCTGCTTTTAACAATCATTCCCTTCATTCATTAAATTCAATTATTCAAGATCACTATGAATATTTCAGCACAATTATTCGGTTATAGTTTTGTATTGAAATAATCTTGTTTTAATTTTTACTACTGGAAATATATTAATTGCAAATAATTTTTTTAACAATCATTCAAGAGGGCACAATGAAAAAGCTGATCATTCCCATATTTTTTTCCTTACTAATTTTCACGCAGTTAAATGCACAAACAGTTGATGAAATATTGGCAAACTACTTTGAAACTATCGGTCAGGAGAAACTATTAGAAACCGAGACATTTACTACCAAAGGAAAGATCATCCAGGGGCAGTTTGAAATACCTTTTACCTCACATTCAAAAAGACCGATGAAATATAGGATGGATGCATCATTCCAGGGTATGGAAATAGCATCCGCATTCGATGGTGAAAAAGGTTGGAATATAAACCCTTTTGCCGGCGAAACCGATCCTGTACCAATGACAGCCGAACAGTTGGATAAAATGAAAGTGGAGGCAGACTATGATGGAATATATTATAACTATGAAGAAAAAGGTTACAAAGTTGAGTTCACCGGAACGGAAGATGTTGACGATATTGAAACTTACAAACTAAAATTAACACGACCTAATGGCGATGTCGTCACTTCTTTTATTGATTCTGAGAATTATGTTGTACTAAAAACAGCATCAATAATAAAGGTACAGGGTGTTGATACAGAAGCTGAAACAATTTTTAGTAATTATAAATATGTTGATGAAATTTTGAGTTCTTTTGCCATTGAAACAAAAGTGAACGGAGAAACAGTTGTGCAGATGGTTTTTGATGAGATAACTTACAATGTGGATTTCCAGGATTCAATATTTGATATGCCGGAAGTAACCGCACCGGTTGATTCATTATCAGAAACGCAGGATGATACAGCACCGGTTGATTCAACAGATTCAGAATAAAATTGGAGTGCATTTGTGATGAAAAGAACAATTATAAATTATTTTGCAAGAGGTATAGCCTCGAATGGAGCGGTCATCCTGAATTCATTTCAGGATCTTCCTTCCTACTCACTTAATAGATTCCTAACGAGGTTCGGAATGACACTAAAGTACACCGGATACATAGTTATATTCTTTGCTTTATTAATCCTTGGTTTTTCTAATGTGCAAGCACAAACAAAAAAATTAAAACCAAGTTTCTTCGGCTCTATGAAGGCAAGAGCAATTGGCCCTGCATTAATGAGCGGCAGAATCTCTGCAATTGACGCATGGGAAAATGATGCACGCTTAGTTTATGTTGGTGCGGCAACAGGTGGTTTATGGAAGAGTACTAATGGCGGTACGACATTTAAAGATGTTTTTGAAGATGAGGTACAAACTATTGGTACAATTGCAATCGATCAAAAATATAAAGACACGGTGTGGGTTGGTACAGGTGAAGTCTGGACACGTAACAGCATAAGTGTTGGTAACGGATTATATAAAACAACTAACGGCGGAGATAAGTGGCAGAAAGTTGGTCTGGAAGAAACAGATCATATAGCAAAAATTATTATTAATCCTGAAAACAGCAGTGAAGTTTATGTTGCAGCGCTGGGCGGAGTTTGGGCTCCGAATGAACAAAGGGGTGTCTTCAAAACTACTGATGATGGTAAAACATGGGACAAGATTCTTTTTGTAGATGAGAACACCGGTTGCTCAGACCTGACAATGGATCCAAAAAATCCGAAAGTCCTTTATGCTGGAATGTGGGACTTCCAGAGAACACCATACTCATTTCGTTCCGGCGGACCGGGAAGCGCTTTATATAGAACTAATGACGGTGGGAAAAATTGGCAGAAGGTAGAAATTGAATCCGCTAAAGGTGAGCTCGGAAGGATCTCAGTTGCCTTCTCAAAAGCAAATCCAGATATTATTTATACTTTAATCGAATCAGAGAAATCCGGTTTGTATCGTTCCCTGGATAATGGAAATACCTGGGAACTGAGAACAACATCGCAGACCGTTGCTGAGAGACCTTTCTATTTTTCGCTCATTATTCCTGATCCGGTTGACACTAACAGAATTTACAAACCAGGCTTTTCATTAAATGTTAGTGTTGATGGTGGTTATTCGTTCACTTCACCTTTTGTTGAAGGGGGACGTGTTCATTCAGATCATCATGCACTATGGATAAACCCGAAGAATAATTCGAATATGTATTTAGGAACCGACGGCGGATTTTATATTACTTACGATAGGGGAAGTACCTGGACGCATGCACAAAATCTTCCGCTTTCTCAATTCTACCATATTAGCGTTGATAAACAAAAGCCCTACAATGTTTATGGTGGTTTGCAGGATAATGGTTCGTGGGTTGGTCCTTCAGAAAGTGTAGGCGGAATAACAAACAGTGACTGGCAAAACGTTGGTTACGGTGATGGCTTTAATGTATTGCCTGACCCGGCAGATGATAACATTCTTTACTGGCAGTATCAGGGCGGTAATCTGATGCGGTTTTATAAAAATACAAGGGAGATAAAAGAGATAAAACCTTTCTCGGATGATCCAAGTGAAAAGCTTAGGTATAATTGGGATACACCAATTGCATTCTCTCCAAGCAATGAAGCTGTTTTATATGTTGGAGCACAATATCTCTACCGAACAACGGATCGTGGTGATTCGTGGCAAAAACTTTCACCGGATTTAACAACAAACGATCCTGAAAAACAAAAGCAGGAAGAATCGGGTGGATTAACAATTGATAACTCAACAGCAGAGAATCATTGTACTATTTACACGATAAGTGAATCGCCGAAGGACAGCAAAATTATCTGGGCAGCTACAGATGACGGAAACTTACAGATTACAATTGATGATGGTAAAAACTGGAAAGATGTAACTTCGAATGTTCCCGGACTTCCAAAAGCAACCTGGTGTTCAAAAGTTGCAGCAAGTAACTTTGATGCTAATACCGCTTATGTTGTTTTTGATGGGCACCGAAACGGTGATAAAAATGTTTACGTTTATAAAACGACTGATCTGGGAGAAACATGGTCATCATTAACAACAGATAATATAGAAACATTTGCACGTACAATAGTAGAAGATTTTGTTAACCCGAATCTTCTTTTTCTTGGGACGGAATATGGATTATATATTTCTATAGACGGAGGAAACCAATGGGTACGATTTAAGGGCAACGTTCCGAAAGTTCCAATTTATGAGATGGTTATTCATCCAACTGAAAATGATCTTGTAATAGGAACGCATGGAAGGGGAGTGCTGATACTGGATGACATAACACCGTTGCGTCAATTAACTGATGAAGTCATTGCATCCGATGTAACAATCTTCCCATCGAAGCCTTACACCATCACCAATCCAAAATTTGCTTACAGTATTTCCGGTGATCACGAATTTTTCGGAAGAAATCCAAGCTCATCAGCTATCATAACTTATTATTTGAAAAAGCGTCATGTGTTTGGTGATATGTCTATTGAAATTTATGATGCGGAAGGAAATCTTATAAAAACACTTCCTGCAGGAAAGAAGAAGGGGATTAATCGTGTAAATTGGGTTGTAACAAAAAAACCACCAAAGGTTAAAGCTTCATCACCGCTGTTAGCTTTCAGAACTGCATTCGGACCGACTTTTCCTCCGGGTGAATATACTGTGATGATAAAGAAGGGTGATAATATATATGAAGGAAAGATTACTCTGCAATCTAATCCTGAAACTGGTCATTCAGCAGAAGATATGAAGCTGCAGTTTGAAACTTTGAATCAAGCTTATTCACTCTTAGAGGATCTATCATTTACAGATAAGCAGATAACAGATTTGAAAGATAAAATAACTAGAGCTGCAGAGAATATTGAAGAAGGTGAATTTAAGAATGATTTGGATGCATTATCAGAACAATTAGAAAAAATGCATAAAGAATTAGTTGCCACAAATCCTAGTCGTATTTCTGGTGAAATTCGTCTTGCAGAAAAGATCGGTGATATTTATGCAGGTATCATCAGTTATTCCGGTAAACCAACCGACTCACAAATCGAAAGATTAAACTTATTGGAAGGAGTATTTCTGCAATACAGAAAACAGGTGGATATAATATTAACTGATGAGTTGCTAAAAATTAATACTGAGTTAAAGAATTTAGGTTTAAAGGAAATAACCTTCGCTACCCGCGAAGAGTATGATGAGAGTTAAAAGTAGATAAGCCACTCAGTTAGTGATGCTATGGCAGAATGTACGATTTAAACTCAAAATCATTTTACACCTTTTTTAGATTAAATCTCTTTCTCTCATTCGGATCAAGATATAATTTCCTCATCCTGATTGATTTTGGCGTAACTTCAACAAGCTCATCATCTTTAATGTATTCGAGTGATTCTTCGAGGGTGAATTTTATTGCCGGAGCAATCTTTGCAGCTTTATCTGATCCGGAAGCTCTCATATTTGTAAGT
>JBATTD010000428.1:0-2307 GCA_049670345.1 Ignavibacteriaceae bacterium | reverse complement strand
ACATAATGTATAGTGGTTACCACCGAATCAGAATTACTACTATCCTCGCTTGGAGAAAAAATTAAACTGAATGAAATAAACGCTATAATTAAGAGCGAGCTAAGGGCGACATATATTATTTGTTTATAATTCATGAATCAAAAACTTATTACCAACTTTTAAAACCATTAGATTATATAATATAATAACTTATTTACAGATTAATAATTCTATTATTTTACCTATGAGTATCATTATCAATTTAATAACTGCAGTTTATTAAAATGATAATGGAAATACTTTATTATTTTATCAACTGGTTAATTATAAATGTTAAACTACTCAAAACTTGTTTCTTCGTAGGCACAAATTTTGCACAAATGGAAATTGTTATACAAAAGTAAACTGAATTTATACATTAGATCGCTATTCAATTCAATATCAGGGTAATGACACAATATTTGTCTCATATAAACTCCCGTAAGTTAAAAGATGCTTTTTTTAAGTTAAGCAGTGCTCAACAAGTAGAGCATCAAAATTTTTAGAAAAATTATCTGAGGAATACATTTATGCAGATTACAGAAGCGGACTTAGCAATATTTATTGTTTATATATTATTTATTGTCGGCCTTGGATTGTGGGTATCCCGTGATAAGAAGGGACATCAAAAGGATTCCAAGGATTATTTTCTTGCTGGTAAGTCACTTCCATGGTGGGCGATCGGGGCTTCACTAATCGCGGCTAATATTTCCGCAGAGCAATTTATAGGAATGTCCGGTTCCGGTTTTGCGATAGGATTAGCCATTGCAACATATGAGTGGATGGCTGCATTGACTTTAATAATAGTGGGAAAATTCTTTCTGCCGATTTTTATTGAAAAGCAATTATATACTATTCCGGAATTTGTAGAAAAGAGATTCAGTACAAATCTTAAAACAATCTTAGCTGTTTTCTGGGTAGCACTTTTTATTTTTGTAAATCTTACTTCTGTTCTGTTTCTTGGTGGTAAGGCAATTGATACAATCGTTGGCACAGGCGATGGCAGTCTAATTATGTATGCAATTTTATTGATTGCCTTTATTGCTGCTGCTTATTCACTTTATGGCGGGCTTGCAGCAGTAGCCTGGACAGATGTTGTACAGGTAGTATTATTAATTGTTGGGGGATTGATAACATCCATAATTGCACTAAACCATGTAACCCCCGACGGTAATATATTTCACGGTCTCTCACATATCTATAACGTAGCGGGTGAAAAATTCAGTATGATTCTTTCGCGTGATAACCCTGAATTTTTTAACCTGCCAGGTATAGCTGTTTTAATTGGTGGTATGTGGGTAGCCAATTTATATTACTGGGGATTTAATCAATATATAATACAGCGTACGCTTGCTGCAAAATCGTTAAAGGAAGCACAGAGAGGAATTGCTTTTGCGGCATTCTTAAAACTAATCATTCCTTTAATCGTTGTTATACCCGGAATTGTAGCATATGTAATGTTTTCTCAACCTGATGGCACCTCTATAATACCTGGAGTAAAGGAAGCATTCTCAAACCCTGATGGTGGGATTAATTATGATAAAGCTTATCCATGGCTTATCAGTACATTTATACCTGCAGGTTTAAAGGGCTTAGTACTTGCCGCACTTACTGCTGCAATTGTTTCTTCTTTAGCATCGATGCTTAATTCCACTTCAACAATTTTCACTATGGATATATACAAACCATATTTTGGTAAAAATTCTGATGAAAAAAGAATAGTAAGGGTTGGAAGAATTGCATCGGCAGTTGCATTGGTGATTGCAGTGTTAATGGCACCTTTGCTCGGCAACATCCCACAGATGTTTCAATACATCCAGGAATATACTGGATTGGTTAGCCCTGGTATATTGGCCGTTTTTATAATGGGTTTATTCTGGAAAAAAACAACTAACAAAGCTGCAATTATTGGAATAATTCTTTCAGCGGTTGTAGCATTAATTCTTAAAAGTACTGTAGTAGATCTACCATTTTTAGATCAAATGTTCTACACTTGTATTATCACTATGGTAATCATTGCAGGAGTAACTTTAACAACTTCGGATACTGATGATGATCCTAAAGGAATATCGCTTACAGCAAAGCTATTTAAAACAGATTCTGTGTTTAATATCAGTGCATATATTATTATTATAATATTGGCAGTATTGTATGCTTTGTTTTGGTAATTCTAAACAAAAATTTTTAGGAAATAATTGTAAATGCCGCATTTATGCTTGGTATGGATGCTGATAGAATCCATATCCGTCACAAATTTATTTTCTCTACTGGACACTATCTATATAATAT
>JBATTD010000427.1:0-3689 GCA_049670345.1 Ignavibacteriaceae bacterium | reverse complement strand
TATTTATGCCTCAGATGAAACAGGAATATTTAACATTTACAAAGTTAATCTTACTTCCGGAGCGAAGAAGCAATTAACAAACGTAGTTGGCGGCGCGTTCATGCCCGATGTTAACAAGAACGGTGATATAGTTTACGCAGGTTATACATCAACAGGATACAAAATTTTCCGCATCGATAATGAGAACCAGGAAAAAGTATCTGATTATGGTTCTTATGTGTGGAAGGCTAATGCGCCTCTTGGTAAAAATAATCCAAACGGTGATATTCAAAATTTTAATTTAGATTCTCTGCGAAACTATAATGATTATAATGTTAACAACTTTGATGAAGAAAAATATTCGGGTGCATTCTCAAACCTTACTGTTTTTCCGTATATCAGGGTTGATAATTATAATCTCACAAATAATTTTCTCCAAAAAATAAAGCCCGGGTTATACGTTACCTCCACTGATATGTTGAACCGATTTTCGTTTTTTGCCGGTGCTGATATAAATGCCCGGCTTGAAAGAGATCTCTTTTTCATTTTTGATTATAGGAACAAACTACCTCTTCTAAGCTTAATTGGAATATACCCGGAGTTAGCTGTAGAATTATACAGTGTTAGCCGTGTATCGGATGTTGATGTTTTCTTTGGAGCAGATACGGTAGATGGTGAAGTTAAGTATGATTTGACAATTCCTACCGATGTTACTTATAACCTTTTTGAGTTTGATTTTGTTGCCAGGCACAGAATCATCAATAGGTATCAGAATATTGAGCTGCGCTTTATTTTCAGCAGGTATACTGCCACCCTGGGCAGCTTTATTATCCCAACTGCTGGAGAGTCAATTCTTTATCCAACAACAGATGATACATATTTTATTGGAAGAGATTTTAGAGTGAAGTATAATTGGTCATCCATAACACCAACAAAAGATAGAGAAATAAACCCTATAGGTTTTTCGTTTGAGTTTATATATGATTATGAGTGGAATGAGCTTAACGAGACCGGCGAGTTTATTATTGAAGATGGATTGCTTAAACCAAAATTCGGAATATTCAACTTCCACAGGCTTGAACTAAATACGCGATTTTATTTCCCTCTCTGGGCCAGCCACACATTAACTGCCCAGTTAAGATTCGGGACTATTCTGGGTCCGGAAGTACCTTCATTTTTTAATTTCTTTTTAGGCGGTTTGATTGGTATGAAAGCGTATCCATTCTATGCTGTAGAGGGTAATGATATTGCATGGATCCATTTAGCATACAGGTTTCCGTTGGCGCGCGATATTGATGCGAAATTCGGTCATCTTTATTTAGATAAAATATTCTTATCAATAAATTTTGATGTGGGAAATGCATGGACAGGAGAGGCATTGAAATTTGAAGGTACTAAAAAAGGTATTGGCGCCGAACTTAGAATACACATGAATTCGTATTATCTATTCCCAACAGACTTATTCTTTAATGCTTCTTATGGTTTCGATCAGTTTGAGAGAATTATAAATAATGAAATTATTACTTACGGAAAAGAGTTCAGATTTTATGGCGGGATTCTTTTTGGCTTTGATATTGTGAATGTTGATAACAATTTAAAATTTTGAAAATGTAAAGGAATATCCGGGATGAAAAAATCGATTATTAAATATTGTTTGTTATCTCTCTCTTTACTCACAGTTAACTTTGCACAAAATATCGAGTTGGAAAATTACAAACTAACCGGTAATCTTTTAGCAGATTCAAAAATTGTATTGAATGATTATGAAGAATTATCTGCTGTATTTGCTTTAGATGATTTGCCCGACAAAAAATCTCCTGTCCTGGCAGGTGTGATGTCAGCTGTTCTTCCCGGTTCAGGTGAGTTTTATGTAGGTGAATATCTTAAAGCGGCAATCTTTTTTGCAGTAGAGGTAACCTTAATTACTGTTGCAGTTGTTAAAAATAATGAAGGCGATAAACTAACCGCTGAATTTGAGGCGTTTGCCGATGAGCACTGGAGCGTGGTTGACTATTCAGAGTATTTGATGGAGAACTGGCAACAAATAGGGCTATCTGAACAATGCGTTATTGATATTAATTATGAGGGTAATCTGCAACCTTGGGAAAGAGTAAATTGGAACGATTTAAATCATTGTGAAAGAGAATTTTCTCATAAATTACATACTTACGGTGAGCAGCAGTATTACGAATTAATCGGAAAGTACCCTCAATACAGTTCAGGGTGGGACGAGTTTGATCCTGCTGTTGACCAGTTTCGTGAAGTTCCGCAAATTATGAAAGATTACTCGATAATGCGCGGTAATGCAAATGATGCTTATAACGTTGCGTCAAAAGCTGTTATTGGACTTTATGTCAATCATCTTTTAAGCGCTATTGATGCCGTTTGGTCTGCAACAACTTATAATAAAAACCTGGCAGTAAAGATGAGAGTCGAAAACATTCAACTTGCCAATAGAATTGAATTTGTTCCGACATTAAATATCAGTTATAATTTTTAATTTTCCTTTCTTCTACCAGTTTCACTATTTTTCTTATATGAAAACTCCTTTAGTTGTTATTGTTGGTCGCCCAAATGTGGGTAAATCTACACTTTACAATAGATTGGTTGGAAAGCGCGGAGCCATAGTTGATGACTCAAGCGGTGTAACACGTGATAGAAATTATGCACAAGCAGAATGGGCTGGTAAAAATTTTACCTTAATTGATACCGGTGGATACGTCCCTGCATCGGAAGATGTTTTTGAAAAAGGAATAAGAGAACAAGTTGAAATTGCTATTGCAGAAGCTGATGTAATATTGTTTATGGTTGATGTACGTACGGGAATAAATCCTATGGATATTGATATTGCTAATATGTTAAGAACATCAGACAGAGATTTTTATTTACTTGTTAACAAAGTTGATTCCGAAAAAAATGAAATAGCCGCAACCGAGTTTTATGGTTTAGGTGTTGAAAAAATTTATGATGTTTCTGCGTTAGGCGGAAGAAATATTGGTGATCTGCTTGATGATGTAACCTCCAGCTTTGATGAAACTAATTATGAAGAAACCGATACACGATTAAAGATCGCAATTGTTGGAAGACCGAACGTTGGTAAATCCTCTTTAACAAATGCTTTGCTCGGTCAGGAGAGAAGCATTGTTACGGATATTCCGGGAACGACCCGCGATAGTATAAACTCAATTTTGAAATATTACGGCGAAGAAATAATATTAATTGATACTGCAGGTCTTCGTAAAAAGAAAAGAGTTCAGGAAAGTATAGAATTTTATTCCAGCATTCGTACTTTAAAAGCTATTGGCGAGTGTGATGTTGCCGTTGTGATGATTGATGCTCAATTCGGATTAGAGAAGCAAGATCAAAAAATAATTGATGAAGTTGTACGCTGGAAAAAAGGTTTGATAATTGCAGTTAATAAATGGGATCTCATGGAAAAAGATTCGAACACTTCAGCTGCATATGAACTAAAAATGTTCGAAAAACTTGGCGCTGTAAATTATGCCGAAATTATTTTTATAGCCGCATTAACAAAACAACGTATTTTTAGACTTCTTGAGATTTGTAAAAATGTTGCCACGACCAGAAAGTTTAAAATTCAAACTAACAAATTGAATGATAATCTTCTTCCATTAATACATGAAAATCCTCCGCCTGCAACTCAATCGGGGAGGGAAGTGAAAATAAAGTACATAACTCAAATGGGTGAT
>JBATTD010000426.1:0-6916 GCA_049670345.1 Ignavibacteriaceae bacterium | reverse complement strand
CATTACACCATCGGGATCATAAATAAATCCATCCGGACCGGAAAGAGTAACGACAGTACCTCCAAGTTCATTTACTTTTTGCACTGCTCCCCAGGCAACATTTCCAAATCCTGATACAGCAACTGTTTTTCCCTCAAAATCAGTATCGCGGGTTTTTAACATTTCCTGTGCAAAGTAAACAACACCAAAGCCTGTGGCTTCCGGTCTTATAAGTGAGCCGCCCCAATTAATTCCTTTCCCGGTAAGCACCCCGGTCGATTCATTTTTTAATCTTTTATACTGCCCGTAAAGGAATCCTATTTCTTTTGCACCAACACCTATATCTCCGGCAGGCACATCTGTGTTTGGTCCTATATGTCTGAATAATTCAGTCATAAAACTTTGGCAGAACCGCATTATCTCGTTATCACTCTTTCCTTTGGGATCAAAATCCGAACCTCCTTTACCGCCGCCCATTGGTAAAGTTGTAAGTGCATTTTTAAAAACCTGTTCAAACGCTAAAAACTTTAATATGCCAAGAGTAACAGAGGGGTGAAATCTCAACCCGCCTTTATAAGGACCGATAGCACTGTTCATCTCAATCCTAAAACCGCGATTAATATGTATATCGCCCTGGTCATCCATCCACGGCACACGGAAAGTTATCACTCTTTCCGGTTCTATCATCCTTTCCAATATTTTCATCGACCGGTATTCGGGATGGCGTTCCAAAACGACAGCTAAAGAACCAAGTACCTCTTCAACTGCCTGATGAAATTCTGGTTCGCTTGGATTTTTGGCTTTTACATCTGCCATCATTGTTTCAACGTAATCGTTCATCTGATCCTCTCTGCTAAAAATAAGTTTTAAAAATGCGCCGGTAAAATTAGCAAAATTCTGTTAAAGCAAAATAATATTTGTTTATCGATAAGGAAAATTATTTGGCAAAGTAAATGTAATGGTAACTTCTTTAGTTATTTAATAAATTATCATCAACAATAAATTTTATTTCAAAGAGGACTCTGATGGATAACACAATATTTAAAGAAAAAATAAATCAAGCAATTGAAATCCTTAAAGAAAAAAATATTGATATGTGGATTACATTTGTGCGGGAAAGTTCGATTATTCACGATCCAGTGATGGATATGGTTGTGGGTACAAACTCAACATGGCAATCAGCTTTTATTATAAATAAAGATGGCGATACAACGGCTATCATTGGTAATATGGAAGAAGGGAATTTTAAAAAGGCTGGTCTATACAATAATATTATAGGGTATTTAAAATCAATCAGAGAACCATTAGTAGAATATCTAAAGAAAAAAAATCCCGGCAAAATAGCTATTAACTACTCTAAAAATGCTGTGCTTGCAGATGGTTTAACTTATGGTATGCATCAGGTTTTATTAGATCATCTTGAGGGAACAGTTTTAGCAGAGAGATTAATTTCTTCTGAAGAAATTATTTCTGCATTGAGAGGAAGAAAATCTTCAACTGAACTTCAAATAATGAAGGAAGCTGTTGATGAAACACTAAAGATATTTGACAAGGTAACAGGATTTATAAAACCCGGAATGACCGAAATTGAAGTGGCTGAGTTTGTAAGACAAATCACACTGGAAAAAGGATTTGAATTCGGCTGGGAGGAAACCCATTGTCCTGCTGTTTTTGCAGGTCCAAATCCTGAAGGTCCTCATTCAGGACCAACGGAAAAAGTAATTCAAAAAGGAACACTTGTTAATATGGATTTTGGAATAATGTATAAAGGTTATTGTTCCGATCTTCAAAGAACATGGTACATTTTAAATGATGGTGAAGATAAAGCACCTGAACCTGCTCAAAAAGGATTTGAAATTATTCGTGATGCAATACAAAAAGTTGCTGATGCAATTAAACCGGGTGTTAAAGGAGTTGATATGGATGCGATTGCCAGAAATTATATAACCGAAAATGGTTATCCCGAATATCCACACGGCTTAGGTCACCAGGTTGGTAAAGCTGTGCACGATGGTATTGCCGGATTATTTCCTTCGTGGGAAAGATACGGCAATGCACCATTTATGGAATTGGAAGAAGGTCAGATATTCACAATCGAACCACGATTACCAGTTGATGGATATGGTGTTTCCACATTGGAAGAAGAAGTTTACATTACAAAAGATGGCTGTGAGTTTATTTCGGATCCTCAGAAGGAATTAATTTTAATAAAGGTGGGTTAAATAAACCGGATTTATATTTGTCGAGACGCACCGGTATTCTTGTAATGAGTTCGTAATGCGTCTCTTCAAGGTTTAAACTCACATCCCCTTGTGTAAGCGATGTGCAGCAGTTTTGTATACTCATCAAAAGCAATCTCAATCGCACCAAACATTTGTAAATGTTCGGTCATATACTGAACATCCAGAAGAAGAAAATCTTTTTCATTCAAGTGATTAATCAACGCTATCAATGCAGCTTTTGATGCCTCTGAAACTTTTGAAAACATTGATTCGCCAAAAAACGCACCTCTGAAAGTTACACCGTAAAGACCTCCGACAAGTTCGCCATTAAGCCAGGTTTCAACAGTATGAACATGACCACGCTTACTTAATCTTTTATAAGCAGCTACTAATTCCTGCGATATCCATGTTTCCTCTCTATCGGAACAGCTCATAATCACGTTTGTAAAATCCGTATCGAATTTTATTTCAAAGTTTTTTTTCTCGATTGCTTTTCTTGCAGAGCGCGGGAGATTGTACTTATCAAGGGGAATAATTGTTCTAACATCAGGCATATACCAGTTTATGGTTCCCGTTTTATCGTTAGCCATCGGAAAGGCACCGCTTGCATAAAGCCGAAGCATATTATCCGGTTTCAGTAATTCTTTCGGATCAAATTGGTTTCTTGAATCCATTCTTAAATCTTACTTGTAATTATTTCTTTTAAACATAATAAATTTATACTTATCTCTCAATTGGTTTTTATTGATGGCAGAATTATTGCTGTAACTCATACAATAACGTTTTTATTTAAGAGTGCGGCTTTATAAGTTTAAGTTCTGTTTATAAAAATAATTTTAATAATCATTTTGGAAATATAATTGAATAAGAAAATTGCTGTTGTTGCATTTGGAGGGAATGCCCTGCTACGAGATAGTGAAATTGGCACAATCAAACAACAGGAAAAACACACCTACGATACTTGCATACATTTATTAGAACTATTGGAAGATGGATATAACATTGTGATTACTCACGGTAATGGTCCGCAGGTTGGCAACATCATGCTCAGAAACGATGCGGGTTATGATGCCTATAAAATACCGAAGATGCCATTAGATATTTGTGTTGCCGATTCTCAAGGTGGAATAGGTTATATGATTGAGCGGCAGATAAAGAATATCCTTACAGAACACAAAATAAGAAAGAATGTTGTAACGATTGTTACACAGGTGGTTGTAGATATTAATGATCCGGCATTTAAAGAACCCACAAAACCAATCGGTGCTTTTTATTTAAAGGAAGAGGCAGAACTTCTTTCCAAAGCAAATCCCAATCTTGTTTTCAAGGAAGATCCGGGCAAAAGAGGGTGGCGAAGAGTAGTTCCGTCTCCGCAGCCGCAGGAAATCATTAATCATAAAATCATTAAAGCTCTATCAAAAAAAGGCAACATTATAATTACAGCAGGCGGTGGGGGAGTACCCGTTTATAAAGACAAGAATAAATATTTACAAGGTGTAGAAGCTGTAATTGATAAAGATCTTGCTTCGGCTTTATTGGCAAGAGCAATTGATGCAGAAGCATTCTTTATTTTAACTGATGTACCAAAAGTTTACTTGAATTTTAAAAAGCCCGATCAAAAGGAATTAAATAAAATTACTGTGGCAAAAGCGGAAGAGTATTTTGCCGAGGGACAATTTGCTGCCGGAAGTATGGGTCCGAAAATTCTTGCAGCAATTGATTTTGTGAAAAATGGCGGCAAGGAAACTATCATTACGGAATCTACCCAACTTTCAAACAAAAACTGCGGGACAAGAATTGTTCAGTAGACTGTAAACAATGTTCCTACCCATGTAATCATTAGTTGTATTAACTCAACAATTCAATCTGCTATTTCTGTAATTGCGATAATTATTTGAAATTTTTGAATATCGCAAAGCAAATCTTACATATTTGAATATTTATGTTAAAACACGTTTGACTTTTAGCAACTATTACTTATATTTCTCATCAACTGCATAAGAAAAAGACATTTTATTTGTTCTATTAAATCATTTATCTATCCACATTTATAGGAGGCTACTTATGAAAAGAGTACTTTTCATTACCATTATTGCACTTATTGGTGTCACATTTTCCGCAAATGCCGGAATGAAACTGAAACTGCGTTCTGATCTTTCGAACGAAAACACTGCAACTTTGGGGAACCATAATTTTGAATCGAATATGCAACTTAAACTACCAGCAGAATTAGCTCCTTCCGGAAAGATGGAATTGCTTAAAGGTTTATTCTTGATAGGGTTGATGCTAGATGTTTCTTTTCCGATCGGAGATGATTTTGGTAATTTTGCCGGGACTGGTTATTCTGGACACGCATTTGTTGCCTATATGGTTGCAAGAAGCATAATGTTAACACTGTCTGCAGGCTATATTAAGTTCGGTGATAAAGATTTTGGATCCGAAGGCGAAGGTTATAGCCAAACTTGGTCTCATTCGCAAATACCAATATTATTAGGCTTGAACTATCTTTTTAATATGAAAGGAGCATTGAGAGCATACCTTGGACTTGCATTAGGATTGTTTATACTAAGAGATAGTTATAAATATACAATTTTTGACCAAACAGATGAACAGAGTGAATCAAGTAGTAAATTTGGAATTGTTCCGAGAGTTGGTCTTATATATATGACTGCGGCAATAATCTTATCGTTAGAAGTTACCTACTCATTAATATTCCACGAAGCTGAAAGCGAGGGAAGTTCGAACCTTGCACACCTGGGAATTTTGTTCGGCATTATGTTCGCTCTTGGAAATTGATATCACACCGTGTTATCTTTATAAAAGGCGAGGAACTAATCTTCGCCTTTTTTATTTTAACTGGAGTTTATTCTTCGGTTCTTTTGATAAATTCCTGGATTATGGGGTCTTCAGACTTGATTAAATCTTTCTGGCTTCCAATAAAATGAATTTTCCCATCATTCATCATTGCTACCTTATTCGCCACATTTTTTACGCTGTACATATCGTGTGTTACTACAATCGAAGTTACATTTAGTTTTTCAGTCAGATCTTTTATTAATATATCGATTGAGTCGGCCATGATGGGATCGAGTCCGGTAGTAGGTTCATCGTAAAGTATATAATCGGGATTAGTGATTAGAGCACGGGCTAACCCTACTCTCTTTTTCATTCCTCCTGAGAGTTCTGCCGGTTTCAGGTTTTGAGTTCCAGGCAGTTCTACCATTTCAAGTTTTTCATTCACTAACATTTTAATTTCCTGAGTAGTGTAACCATTATCAGATTCATCCAACGCCAGCGATATGTTTTCCTCAACAGTCATCGAATCGAAAAGTGCAGCTGCTTGAAACAGAAAACCGAATTTTTTCCTAAGCTTATATAAAGCTTTCATATCCAATTCATTTACATTTTGATCTTCAACTGTTATAAAACCAGAATCAGGCATTATTAAGCCGACAATATGCTTCAGTAAAACACTCTTACCGCAGCCGCTTTTGCCGATTATAACAATAGTTTCTCCTGTCTCGATGCTAAGGTCTACACCGCGCAGCACATAATTTTTTCCGAAACTTTTATGTAAGTTTTTTATTTCAATCATTCTGTAAAATCACTTTATACAAAGATAATACTTTCAAATAGCAAAGAAAATCGAATAATTTTCTTTGGATAATTAATTGATTTGATCATTCTAAGAAAACATCTTTATTACATAAGAAAATGGAGCAGAGTTATTATGAGAAAATATTATGGAGAGTCCGTAAGATCTTAAAATTAATGCGAGACAACCAGCGGAAAAGTGTAATGTTTTAAATTTCCGACACCATCAGTTACTTTTATCTCAACGTCTTTGTAACCATCCACAATGTATATCTTTTTGCTGAATAGTAAATCACTGTTCTTCTCAACATTAATTCGATTGCCGTCAATTGTAATATCTTTTACATCACCATAAACGATTCCGGAAAATATCACTTCATACGGGTTTTTGCTGAAAGGTATTGAGTAATCTAAATAAACTATTCCTTCGTACAATTCATTTCCCCAAAAGTAATAACCGCCAATAACCCACTTATTAAATTCGGGTGCCACATTATCAAATATTACCGAGCCGAGATTGTAGTAGAAATAATCTTTTCTGTTTTCAGATATAATTAAGTATAAATCGTATCCCCCAGTCAAATTATTAACAGTAAAATTACGTTCTAATGAATATTTATCACCTGTTAACTTAATGGATGTCATTTCTTTGTTATTCTCTGTGTAGTGAGTTTTTGCAATTGTATAAAGATTTGGTCCATCGTAATATTTATTAGTTGGAGAAGGATATAACACGAGATGCGGATTAAGTGAAACCGAATCACAAAGCACGGATATGTTTAATTCTTTTTTTCCTTTATAAATTGGAATTTTCGCATCCACCAGAATTGTTGTTGGTAATAATTTCGAATTATTTCTTATCAGAAGCGAAACAGTAGCAATTTTTTCTGTGATGTAGGAATTTGGGTTTAAATCATAATTTAAAAGGTATGATTCAATTTCATAAACTTCATTACGGAAACCTATCGGAAATCTTCTTGTTATCTCTTTATCTTTTAATTCAATGCCGGTCATTATTGGAGGTAGTTGGGGATCGAGGGGTATATGAGCAGTCCGGTAAAATTCTTTTTCTCTATTTTGAATTAAAATTTCGAGAAATGGTTTTCGATTAAGCACAAAAT
>JBATTD010000425.1:0-9633 GCA_049670345.1 Ignavibacteriaceae bacterium | reverse complement strand
CAGACCATTTATCCGAGGCACTGCACAAAATCCTGATGTATTCTTCCAGGGAAGAGAAACGATAAACCCGTTTTATATTAAGTGTCCTGATATCGTTCAGAAGCAGATGGACAAATTTGCAAAGCTGGCTGGAAGACAGTATAATCTTTTTGAATATGTGGGAGCACCCGATGCTGAAAGAATTGTTATAATGATGGGTTCAGGTGCAGATGCTGCAGAAGAAGCAGTTGAATATTTAAATTCTAACGGAGAGAAAGTCGGCTTGATAAAGGTTAGATTATACAGACCATTCTCAGTTGATCATTTTATTAATGCTTTACCAAAGACAACAAAATCCATTTCGGTATTAGACCGTACAAAGGAAGCCGGTGCGCCCGGTGAGCCCTTATATCTTGATGTGGTTAGTGCGATTTCAGAAAAGTTTATGAACAATGAACTCAAGATTGATTATCCAAAAATAGTAGGCGGAAGATATGGTTTATCCTCAAAAGAATTTACCCCTTCTATGGTTAAGGCTGTTTTTGATAATTTAAAAGAAGATAAACCAAAGGCTCATTTTACAATCGGTATTAACGAAGATGTTACCAACAGCAGCCTGGAATTTGATCCCGAATTTTCTGTTGAAGCGGATGAAACTTTCCGTGGAATGTTTTTTGGGTTAGGTGCAGACGGAACTGTTGGTGCAAACAAAAACTCCATTAAAATAATTGGTGAAGGTACTGATTATTTTGCCCAGGGGTATTTTGTTTATGATTCAAAGAAATCCGGCTCAATGACAATATCTCATTTAAGGTTTGGGCCGAAAGAAATTAAATCAACATATCTCATTAGTAAAGCTAAATTTATTGCATGCCATCAAAATGAATTCCTCGAGAAAATGGATATGCTTAAAGCTGCAACGGAAGGTGCAACGTTCCTGTTAAATTCAAAATTACCAAAAGAAGAGGTATGGGATACTTTACCACAGAAGGTTCAGGAAGATCTGATCAAAAAGAAAATGAAGTTGTATGTTATCGATGCCTATATGGTAGCTGGTGATACAGGTATGGGTGTAAGAATTAACACAATTATGCAAACCTGCTTCTTCGCAATATCCAATATCTTCCCTAAAGAAGAAGCAATTAATATGATAAAGGATTCGATAAAGAAAACTTACGGATCAAAAGGTGATAAGATTGTTGAGATGAATTTCAATGCAGTTGATCAAACACTTGCTCACCTGCACGAAGTTGCAATTCCCAATAAAGTAACAAGCAATAAACAAATTGATTCACCGGTTCCCGATGACGCACCGGAATTCATTAAGGAAGTTACAGGTAGAATTATTACTGGTGACGGTGATCTGATACCCGTTAGTAAATTTCCTGTTGATGGAACTTATCCATCGGCAACTACAAAATGGGAAAAGAGAAACATTGCGCTGGAAGTTCCGGTCTGGGACACCGTTACTTGTATTCAGTGCAATAAGTGTGTAAATGTATGTCCTCATGCAACTATACGTGCAAAAGTATTTGATGAAAAAGAACTTAAAAATGCACCGGAAACTTTTAAGTCTGCAAAGTTCAGATCTAAAGATTATGGTGAGGGAATGTACTATGCATTACAAGTTGCAGTTGAAGATTGTACGGGTTGTGCATTATGCGTTGATGTATGTCCTGCAAAGAACAAGAAGGAAACCCGCTTAAAAGCAATTAACATGGAGGACCAGCTTCCTCTAAGAAAACCGGAGAGAGCAAACTGGGATTTCTTCCTGAACATTCCTGAGCTTGATAGAACAAAAGTAAATGTTACAAAGGTTAAAGATTCACAATTCCTCGAACCGTTATTTGAATTCTCAGGAGCTTGTTCAGGATGCGGTGAAACACCTTATGTTAAACTTGTAAGTCAACTCTTTGGAGACAGAGCAATTATTGCAAATGCAACCGGCTGTTCTTCTATTTACGGCGGTAACCTGCCTACAACACCATGGGCAGTAAACAAAGATGGAAGAGGACCTACTTGGTCAAATTCTTTATTCGAAGATAATGCTGAATTCGGATTAGGATACCGGCTTGCAATAGATAAACATAATGAACAGGCGAAAGAATTATTACAGAAGTATTCAACGGAAATCGGTGAGGACTTAGTAAACGATATAATTAATGCTGTACAGAAAGATGAAGCGGATATTTATGAACAAAGAGAAAGAGTTGATACATTAAAAAATAAGCTGGATGAATTAATTAAAGCTAATTCAAAAAGGAAGGCAGAGGAGTTGAAAAATCTTCTCAGTTTATCCGACTACCTTGTTAAAAAATCTGTTTGGATTATGGGCGGCGACGGTTGGGCTTATGATATAGGTTACGGCGGTTTGGATCACGTGATCGCATCCGGTAAAAATGTAAACATTCTTGTCCTTGATACAGAGGTTTACTCAAATACCGGTGGACAGATGTCTAAAGCAACTCCGCGAGCTGCAGTAGCTAAATTTGCTGCAGCAGGAAAACCATCCAAGAAGAAAGATCTGGGATTGATGGCAATGGCTTATGGAAATGTATACGTTGCTAAAGTTGCAATGGGCGCGAACGATACTCAAACATTACGTGCAATCTTAGAAGCAGAAGCATACGATGGCCCATCAATAATAATTGCATACAGCCATTGTATTGCACACGGAATAAACATGGCAAAAGGAATGCAAAACCAAAAAGCCGCTGTTGATACCGGTTACTGGCAGCTTTTCAGGTACAATCCTACTTTGATTGAAGAGGGTAAAAATCCATTTAAGTTAGAATCGAAAGGATTGAAAATGCCATTTAAAGAATATGCATACATGGAAACAAGATATAAAATGCTCACGAAAACTCATCCACAAAGAGCAGAAGAACTGATGAAAGAAGCACAGAAAGATGTTAATGAAAAATGGCAGGATTATGAACGGCTTGTTGCTGTTTATGCACCAGCTAAAAAAGAAGAAGAACAAATAATGGAAAAGGAAAAGGTATAAAATGGATTTAACAACCAATTATCTCGGATTCAAATTAAAATCACCTATCGTTCCATCGGCGGGACCGTTATCTTCTGAAATATCAAACCTGAAAGAGATGGAAGATGCCGGTGCCGGTGCCGCTGTTCTTTACTCTTTGTTTGAAGAGCAGATTGAACACGATGAACTCGAATTAAATCATCACACATCTGTACCTGCGGAAAGTTATGCAGAAGCCACATCATATCTGCCTGAGCATTTTGAATTCAGACGCGGACCCAAAGATTATCTTGAACATATCCGTAAAGCTAAAGATGCTGTTGATATCCCCATCATTGCAAGCTTAAACGGTAAATCAATTGGCGGCTGGATTGAATATGCAAAACTTATTGAAGAAGCGGGTGCTGATGCTTTGGAATTAAACATTTACCAGATAGCTGCGGATATTAACAAAAGAAGTGAAGAAGTTGAAAAAAATTATTCCCATATTGTTAGAAGAGTGCGGGCGGAAATTAAAATTCCAATTGCAGTAAAGATGCATCCGTTCTTCAGCTCCACAGCATTTATGGCTAAGGAATTAAGCGATGCAGGTGCAAACGGATTGGTTCTGTTCAATCGTTTCTATCAGCCTGATATTAACCTGGAAACACTTGAGATTGAACCCGATGTTTTACTTAGCACACCTATGGAAATGCGTTTGCCTTTAAGGTGGATAGCTATTCTGCATGGTAGAATTAAAGCTGACCTTGCTGCAACAACCGGGGTCTATACCGCAGAGGATGTTATTAAAATGATTTTAGTTGGTGCGAACGTAACACAAATGTTCTCAGCCCTTGCAAAGAACGGCATAAGTCACATTGCCGATGTTATTACAAATGTTAAACAATGGCTGGAAGAAAATGAATATGAATCTCTCGATCAGATGAGAGGCAGTATGAGTTATAAAAATGTTTCCGATCCGGCAAAGTTTGAGCGAGCAAACTATATGAAGGTGCTGCACTCTTTTTAATAAACAAATAATTAAAAGCTTCCAAGCCATTACGGATTATATATACAGGGAAGAACTTTCGAATTTAGTGCCCACTATAATTCGATTGATTTATCAATAATAGGTAATGGCTTTCTTCTCATCTTTAATATTTTAATGACATCAGGTACTCCACATCACAATATTCTATCTATTCTTTAATTATTTTTAAACTAATTTTCTGAAATTTCAATGTAAGATTTATTAATGTTATTAAATCACGACTACACATGATAATTTTTCTTTTAGTTTTTCTTTCCATTTATTCAGCCCTGAATTACTATGTTTTTATACGGGGCTGGCAATTTTTGTCTACGTATTCATTCCTAAAACCATATTATTTAATTTTATTCATCGTGGTTGCCTACTCGTACATTATTGCAAAAGTATTGTACAATTATCTTCACCCAATTATTCATGATGCATTTATATGGATAGGTTCATTTTGGTTCGCGTATTTAGTTTATTTTATTCTCTTTCTATTTGTAGTTGATTTGGGCAGATTTGTCGGTTTTAAAATAAATTTGTTCCCAATTTCATTTACAGAAAATTATGAAATTTTAAAACAGATAACAGCAGCAGTACTCGTATTTGTGGTCTCATTGATAATATTATCCGGGTACTACAATACCCGAAACATTAACATCAGAACATTGAACATAGAGATTCCGAAAAGTACAACGAAATTAAGTGAGCTTAATATAATTATGGTTGGAGATATGCATCTTTCCCCTATAAATGATGAGAAATTTCTCTCAAATATTGTTACAAAGATAAACAGTTTGAATCCCGATATAGTTCTCTTGCCAGGAGATATTGTTGATGACAGAGCAGAAGTTTTGAAGAGATTAAATATTGGTGAATCGTTTAAAAAGATAAAATCGAAATATGGTATATTTGCTTCAAATGGTAACCACGAATTTATAAATGGTGTTGAAAATGCTGATCGCTTTTTGAGAGAAAATGGTATTGTAGTTTTGAGAGATACGATTGTAATGATCGATGATGCTTTTATCATTTCAGGAAGAGAAGACAGGAGTATGACAAATTTTACAAACAAAAAAAGGAAATCTCTTAATTCAATTCTTAATGGAGTTGATAGATCATATCCAATCATTCTTTTAGATCATACACCTGTTAATTTAGATCGGGCAACAAAAAACGGAATTGATTTGCAACTTTCCGGACATACACACCACGGGCAGATGTGGCCAGGAAACATTATTACAAATCTTATCTATGAAATCAGCTGGGGATACAAGAAGATAGGGAATACACAGTACTACGTAACTTCAGGTGCAGGAAGCTGGGGACCACCCGTACGTACAGGAAGCAGATCTGAAATAGTGAATATCAAAGTCAATTTCACCGAATAATATAATTTATTCATCCATTTATTCAGATTATTTATTTACAGCAGCATGGATGTTTGGATGGATGACTGCTAGAATATATGTGTTTTAAAAAGTAAACGTTGCTCCAACCCTGAAGCTATCAAAAGAAAGCGGCGGGGTGCTTGAGAACGGCCAGTTCATTTCTCCCTGCCTTAGTTCATAAATGCCATAAGCTAATGCGTTCTTTAAGAGGAAGTTTACAATTGGTCCTGCGTGAGGCGAAGAATTAAATATTTCTTTAATAAAAACATCAAGTAGTCCGTTTGCTGCTGCTTCGATTATTGCACTCCCTGCCCATTTCCAAAACAAATGCCTTTCAAATACGATTGATCTTTGATAATTCACATCAAGAGAAATTAAAGATGTTGCTACAATTCTTATTCCACCATCGTTACTTGATCCAAATCGTATACCGTCTTCAAACCGATCCATAGTTATTTGGTCTGGCTCATTATTTGCTCTATTTGTAAAATCAACTTTGGTCCAATCGTAAGAATATGAGGAGTAAAGTATGATGGCTGAACTGCCAAGTTTATATCCATATCCTTTTGAACCGGCAAAACCAAAACGCCAGTTCTTAGAATTTAACTCATTCTGATTTTCAGAACCGCCGGTTAAATCGCTGGATATGTAACTGAAGAACAAATACTTGAAATTATATTTTAAGATGTTATCAGCGTATTTACTTATTCTTCGTGTTGTGTGTCCTAATTGCAGCTCTAATAAGTTAGCATCAGCAATAGGTTGCGATATGCTTTCACCTCTAACATCTGTAATTCCATAAAGAAATGAAATCGTCGGCATTTTTCTCCCAAAATAAATCCACTGCTCAAATTCATCAACTTCCCAACTCCAGTCCCATTTATCTTCTTCTGTTTCAGTTGAATCCTGCGCAAACAGAGTTACACAGGGAATTAATAGTGAACTTATAAATACTGTAATAAAAAGTAGTTTTATTTTCATATTACAACCCAAAAATATTTTTGCAATTAATTTTAAGACGATATTTTCTCAATAAAGGTTACTCTAAATTTACTTAATTTTCCATTTTATTATTTCATCAAGATACGGATGAAATTTAGCCGGCAGATTTTTGTACTTAGATAAAAATACTGATTTCACTTCCTCAAAATCATCAGATCCTGTTTTGACAATATCATTTTCAATATTATTAATAAAAGTGTGAATCTTCCCTTTAACTTTTTCGCGAACTTCATGATCGTTAATTCCTGCTATGACGTCAACGCTTAACTCTATATCAAAATTATTTTCACACAGAGTGCGGAAGACAATACCACGGAAATTCTCAGCTACCATTGTGCGGTTAACATTACCCAGCTCTTTTGCCGTTTCCGAAATTGATGAGTGAGAGAATTTTTTATTACGTAATGATTCTAATACAAGGTCTTCAAAATCAAATTTGCTGCCTTTTACAATTTCTTTTGGTAGATCGGAAAACTGAAGCATTTTTCTTCCTTCCGATTTTGCAAAGATAGCGCCGCTTTTAACTACCGATTGCAATTCCCTGATGTTACCTTTCCATTTATAATCCATCAATGCCTTTATTACAGCTTTTGAGAAACTCATTTCGGCAGATTCCTCCGATAGAAAGTGAGCCGCAAGAAATTCGATGTCTTCTTTTCTCTCACGCAGCGGCGGTAATTTAATTTGTATTACATTTAATCTGTAATAAAGATCTTCACGGAAATTTTTCTTCCCTACTTCATATTCCAAATCCTTATTTGTTGCTGCTACAACCCGCACATCAACATAAAACTGGTCTGCCGAACCAACCTTTTCAATCTCGCCAGATTGCAAAACACGTAAAAGCTTAACCTGAAAATTCTCCGATGTCTCGCCTATCTCATCTAAAAAGATTGTTCCTTTATCTGCAGCTTCAAATTTTCCTATCTTATCAATGGAAGCTCCTGTAAAGGCTCCTTTAACATGTCCGAACAACTCGCTTTCCAGTAATGTTTCTGTTATAGCCGTGCAGTTTACGGCAACAAAATTATTATCTCTTCTATTACTTAAAGAATGAATTGCTCTTGCTACCAGCTCTTTTCCCGTTCCGCTTTCGCCTGTTATTAAAACTGTTGCATTTTCCGGCGCAGCTCTGTTAATAATTCCAACTACTTTATCAATTGTTTTTGAACAATAAACAATCCCATGAAAATTCTTAATATTATTTTCAGAAGGTAATTCAGCTTGAGTTTTATCTTCTTCGCTTTCGCGTAGTTTTTCTATATCCGATTTTATATTTTTTATCTTTTCAATAATTCCTGCTGAGCCGCTTCCTTCAGCAATGTTCAATTCTTTTTGAAGCCTTCCAAGTTCAGTTTGCTTTGATACGAGAAGTTGTTTCAACACTTCGCTTTCATCCAAAGCACCACGCAGTAAATTTTTCTTTTCTAAAATGAAGAAGATCGTTTCTGTCATTAAAACAAAAAAGAACGGAAAAATAAAAAATGACAAACCAGTTCTATAATTAAATGCAATAAAGAGAATAAAGGTAATTATGAGAAACATCCCGAAAATGAAAAGAAAACTATATACTTGTTTTACTTTCAGTTTTGGCTGAATGAAAATGAATCCTATAAGAATTATTAAAAACAGAATAGATGATATAAAATAAATATCTGTTTTTAGCCAACGTAAATTCATCAGATTATCAAGTGCGAATGCATGCAGCGCTACACCGGGGAGCTGTTCATCATAAACAGTATTTAGAGTTGATGCAATCTGTGGATCGCTGATTCCGATGAGCACAATTTTGTCCTTAAAATATTTTAACTCGCCACTCCTATTTTGAACAAGTTCGAAATACTGGAGCAAACTGTAATTATTAAATTTTTCCCAGGAAGACCTGAAGTTTAACAGTGTTGATTTTTTTTCACTATCTTTTCCCAATAACTGGTATGAAAATGCTTTTTCAAAATCACCACGGTTGTCAATCACAAGCGGAATAGCAATTCCGTTTTCTCTCAGATAATTCAGATGACCCGTTAAAAAACTTTGATTGAGAAGTTTGGGGCTGGGATAACTTAACGAATCTGTATAAAATTTTCCGTTCAATTCTGAAACATTACCAGCTAATGAACTCAGCACAACCCTACCGGATTTTTCAATCTCGTTTTTAAGTAGTTTATCATAAATTGTTTGAGTTATCAGTCGGGAACTAAGAAATACTTCTAATCCAATTTTACTTACATTCTGTTTTTTCAGATTGTTTATTAACAACGCATAGTAGCTACGCTTTATTGGCCAGGGTCCAATTCTATCAAGATCAGATTTTGATATATGAATTATTACAATGTTTGAATCAGGAGATCTCTCGCCGGCAATTACTGAGTAGAAATCTTCGAAATATCTATCAGTACTTTCTGTAATTCCCTGAAATAAAAATAGAATGATCGTTACAAGGATTACAAAAATAATTTTTATGTAAAGTTGTTTTTTCTCAGTCAATTCATCAACATTAATATAATTACGTATTAAGTGCCTAAATATATGAATTTAGAGGAATGAAAATAAGAAAAGTGAATCCATTTGCAGATGGTGAAATGAAAATGTTATATTGTAATTATACTATTTAAGTAAAACCATCATTTTGCTTTCCAAATAACCATTGACCTGCAATCTGTAAATGTACACTCCACTTGCTAAATTTGAGCCATTAAACCCTATTTCGTAGACGTCGGCTTTCTTTAACTCATTAAGAATGGTATTTATTTCCTGTCCAAAAGCATCGAATATTTTTATGGTAACAATGCCGTCAACAGGTAATTCAAATCTGATTTTTGTGGTAGGATTAAAAGGATTGGGATAGTTCTGTTCCAATGAGTATCCTTCTACCGGGACAGATACAACTACGATATTTGAATATTTAAACGATCCATCATAATCGATCTGCTTTAACCGGTAAGCATTTTCCTTGCCAACCTGCGGTTTATCATCAACGAACTGATAAGTGTGGATTCTTGTACTGCTGCCGTGTCCTTCAACAAACTCGAGCACAGACCAATACTTACTGATTTTTTTCTGAACTTCAAATCCCATATTATTTATCTCTGTCGCAGTAGTCCACATAAGCAAAACTTCGTTCTTAACTAAAGTAGCAGTAAACGAAGTAAGCTCAACGGGCACAACAACCTGGGCTGTATTGCTGTACGGAGATTCACCAAATTCATTGAATGCTTTTACCCGGTAAGTATAAGTAGCTACTGTCACGGCGGTATCCGGGTAGG
>JBATTD010000424.1:0-7814 GCA_049670345.1 Ignavibacteriaceae bacterium | reverse complement strand
CATTTAACGCAAATCTTGTGTTCGAACAATCTTACGGAACAGTTGATGGTGATAGTGCGTCATGTGCGGAAATATTCGCTTTGCTTTCAACACTTTCCGGTTTGCCGATAAAACAATACATTGCAGTTACAGGTTCTCTTAATCAAAAAGGTGATGTACAGCCTATTGGTGGAGTGAATGAAAAGATTGAAGGATTTTATGATGTGTGTAAATCAATTGGATTGAACAAAAAGCAGGGTGTGATAATTCCAATACAAAATGTTAAGGATTTAATGTTGAGAGAAGATGTAATTGAAGCTGTTAAGAAAAGGGAATTTCATATTTATCCGATTGAAAGTGTTGAAGAAGGAATAGAAATACTTACAGGAGTTGCTGCGGGAGCAAAAACCAAAACCGGGTATGATAAAGGATCAGTGTTTGACCTGGTTGAAAAGAAAATAAGAGATATGTATGCCAAAGCTAGAGCAATGGAGAAAAAAATCACCCCGCGAAAGAAAAAGAAATGATACTGAATAACGAACTTGTAAATGAGGAAGACCTGGTTATATTTATATCGGGCATTCCGTTCGCTGAGAAACTTACAGTTAATTGGTTAAGATTTGAAAAAATGTAAATGAGTATTTTCAATAAACATAAAGATTATGTTGAAGCCAAATGGTGGGAACCTGCGGAGAACGAAAAAATCCTCTGTACTCTTTGCCCAAGATATTGCAAGATAGGCGAAGGGCAGCCGGGCTTTTGCTTTATCAGGCAGAACCATAACGGCAAGCTATATACTCTTGGCTATGCACGCCCCACAGGTTTTGCTATAGACCCGATTGAAAAGAAACCACTCAATCATTTTTTGCCGGGAACTACAGTTTTAAGTTTTGGTACTGCGGGCTGTAATCTTGGGTGTAAATTTTGTCAAAACTGGTCTATTAGCAAAGCAAAAATAGATGATTCGAATTCTATTTATGCAACACCGGAAGATGTAATTACACTTGCAAAAAAAAAAAACACACCTTCAATAGCATATACTTATAATGATCCTACAATTTTTGGTGAGTATGTTATAGACATCTCAAAACTCGGCAGAGAAGAAAACATCAAATCTGTAATGGTAACTGCGGGTTACATCGATAAAAAAGCGCGTAAAGATGTTTACAAATACATTGATGCCGCCAACGTTGATTTGAAAGGATTTACAGACAGGTTTTATTGGAAGAATACTTTTTCTCATTTAGATGATGTCCTGGATACATTGATCTGGCTTAAAAACGAAACTGATGTTTGGATCGAAATCACCACTTTATTAATCCCCGATGAAAATGATTCTGAGGAAGAATTAAAATTTGAATGTGAATGGATCTTAAAAAATCTTACTGACAATATTCCTCTTCATTTTACTGCATTTCATCCCGATTTTAAAATGAAAGATAAAGAACATACACCTGAATGCACACTTACAAAAGCAAGGAACATTGCGATATCGATGGGGATTAAATATTGTTATATTGGTAATGTGCACAATATTGAAGGCCAAACCACTTTTTGCCCCAACTGCAGAGAGGAATTAATTCGCAGAGATTGGCACACTGTTATTTCAGATAATTTGAATGAGGGAAGGTGTAAAAACTGCAAAACATTAATTGACGGAGTTTTTATATAAAGAATCGTCCAGCCAATTATATCCTTCAAAATTAATTTATACATTTATATGCGATATTAATTTAATTATTAAATTCACCTTTCATTATTCTCGCAAAGGATTAAATATGAAAAAATTAGAAAATAAAACTGTGCTTATAACTGGTGCTTCAGCCGGAATTGGTAAAGCGTGTGCATTGACTTTTGCGGAAGCAGGAGCTAATCTACTTCTTGCTGCAAGAAGAGTAGAAAGATTGCACAAACTTGCTGAAGAGCTGGTAAGCAAACATGGAATAAAAGTTAAACCAATGAAGCTTGATATCAGGAATCACAGCGAAGTTAAAAATGCATTATCATCTTTGGAAGATGAATGGAAAAACATTGATGTCTTAATTAATAACGCTGGTCTGGCAAGAGGGTTTAGTAAAATATATGAAGGCAAAATTGATGAGTGGGAAGAGATGATCGATACGAATATAAAAGGATTACTTTATGTTACACGACAGGTTCTTCCCAAAATGGTTGAACAGCAAAGAGGACATATTATTAACATAGGTTCTGTAGCCGGACATGAAACATATCCATTGGGAAATGTTTATGCAGCGACAAAGTTTGCGGTTGATGCTTTAACAAAATCAATAAGGATGGATGTGCTGGATAAATATATTAAAGTCAGCACTGTCGATCCCGGCCTGGTTGAAACTGAATTCAGTGTTGTTCGTTTTTCCGGTGATAATGAGAAAGCGAGTAATGTTTATAAAGGGATAATCCCTCTAACTGCCGAGGATATTGCGGACGCAGTACTTTTCTGTGCGACAAGAGCAGAGCACGTTAATATAAATGAAGTAATACTAACACCATTAGCGCAGGCATCACCAACTATGGTCCATCGTAAATAGTAAATCAAATATGTTTAATAAGATCAAAAAAATAAGCTTATATCACCTGCGCCTTTACGGACTAAGACTGGTTCATCTCCACTCAAATCAATTACACTCGAAGATTTACTGGAAAGATTGCCTAAAGACAGCATCAGATCTACTTGTGAGTTAAATATTGACCTTATTTCATAAGGGTCGTAAAGTACATCTCCTTTTCTGTTTGTTGTTGAAGTGCTGATTATAGGATTTCCAAGATCATTGACTATTTTTAATGCTATTTGATTGTCGGGTATTCTTATTCCCACTGTTTTTCTTTTTGACCATAATTTTTTGGGGACCTCCTTTGCCGCCGGTAAAATAAAAGTATAAGGACCGGGTAAAAGATGTTTCATAGTCCTGTAAGCATAATCCGATATTTTTGCGTACTTGGATATATCTTTAAAGCTCGAACAAATAAAACTTAATAACTTAATCTCAGGATCAATTTTTATGTTTTTAACTTTTTGTAATGCTTCCTTGTTAAATATATCACATCCAATTCCATACACAGTATCAGTAGGATAAATTATAACTCCGCCCTCTTTTAAAATATTAACCGCTTTATTAATATATCTAAATTGCGGATTATCGGGATGTAGTTCGTAGAATTCCATATAATTAACTTGTCCTTAAAAACTCAAATAATTAAAAAAATACACTGCTTTAATTTATATTTTAGAAAAAATAGTTGAAAGTAATATCCTGCAAAAAATGAAGCTAATTGTCTTTGTCAATATCTCCAGGAGTGAACAAACCTAATTATATTAAATTTTGTAAAATTTTCGGATTAAAAAACAGATTATATTTTAGAAATATTTTGTATATTTGTTATTCGAATTTTTAGGATGCAAAGATTTTAAGGAGATTTTATGCCTAGAAAATGCCAGGTATCGGGCGTGGGACCCTTAACCGGAAATAATATTTCTCACGCACACAATAAAACAAAAAGAAGATTTCTTCCCAATCTTCAAAAGAAGAGAATTTGGGTACAGGAATTAAACCGCTTTGTTTCACTAAAACTTTCAACGAGTGAAATAAAAAATATCTCGAAAAACGGGACAGCTCACATTGCAAAGATGATTAGAGCAGGAGAGTTAAAAGTTAGATAACTCACCCGATTTTTTAAAAGTAAAAAGGGAAGCAATTTACTGCTTCCCTTTTTTTATATCTGCATTTCAAATGCTGCTACTCGCGTACAACCCATACTTTAATACTTGCATTAATATTGGAATGTAATTTTATATTCACATTATAAATGCCCAAGGTCTTTATTGATTCTTCAATTTCAATCTTTCTTTTATCAATATCAAAATCTTTTTCTTTTAAAGCATCAGCTATCATCTGTGTGGTTACAGAGCCGAAAATTTTATCTTCTTCTCCTACTTGAACCGGAATAGTAACCGATACTTTTTCAAGTTCAGTCGATATTTTTTCAGCAACGTGTAATTCCTTTTCCGATTTACGGGCAATACTTTTCTTTTCGTCTTCCAATGCCTTTAGATTTCCATCGAGGGCAGAATAGGCAATTTTTCGTGGAATGAGAAAGTTTCTTGCATAACCTTCTTTCACATCTACGATATCGCCTAGTTTTCCAAGCGTTTCGATATTTTTTCGTAATATCACTTTCATATTAACTCCTAAAACTCTGTTTTTATCTTACAGTATCTGAAACAAAAGGCAAAAGCGCCATATGCCTTGCACGCTTAATGGCGGCTGATAATTCGCGCTGATATTTAGCGCTTGTACCAGTAATTCTTTTGGGAATAATCCTGCCTTGTTCATTTACAAATCGCTGCAATAGTTTCACATCTTTATAATCGATATACTTTACATCGTTTTGTGTGAACCTGCAAATCTTTTTGTTTCTTAAAGCCATTTAGTTTATCCTGATTAGTCTTCTTTAATTAAATCTGATTCTTCACTTGATAAAAATTTATCAAATGAATCATCGGTATAGTCAACACTTTTTGTTTCTTCGATAGAATCATCATTACCATTTTCACTAATTACCAAAGTTTTTGTAAGATCATTATTCTCTTCAGTAATTTTATCCGCTTCTAAATCATTAACAAAAACACGCTTATTTAGAAATTGAATTCTTCTTGCTTTAATTTCCACAATACTTCTGTTCTGTCCCTCCTCGGATTTCCAGCTTCTGCTTTGTAGTTCTCCATCAACTAATACTGCTGAAGCTTTTTTCAATTTGTCCTTACAACTTTCAGCAAGTCTGTTCCATGCCACTACTCCAATATAGCAAACATCTTCCTGCCATTGATTAGAACTATCCTTGTATCTCCTATTAGAAGCCACAGAAAAATTTACAACAGGGGTTTTGTTATTAGTTTGTCTGAAAATGGGGTCTTTAGTCAGATTCCCCGCAACAATAACATAGTTAATTTCCGGCATTTTCAAATCAGCCATAGTACCTTCCTCCATACTAGATCATAGTTTAAGAATTTTACTCGGTTTCAATCGAATCTTTTATATTATTTTCTGCTTTGGCAATAATCTCATCTTCCACAATAATATCATTTACCTCGGCTAAAGATTGTTTTTTATTTTTTTCAATTTGTTCCAACGCATTTTTTGTAAGCTTGATGTTAAGATATCTGAGGATATTTTCATCGAGTTTATAAAATTTTTCCAGCGTAGAAATAATCTGCGGATAGGCATTAAATTGGAATATGATATAGTAACCAATTTTACTCTTTTTAATCATATACGCCAATCTTTTTCTTCCCCAGTCTTCAACATCAGTTATTTCACCATCGTTTGAGGAAATCAATTCCTTGATGTGTGAAATAATAGATTGAATTTGATTGTCTTCTAAAGCAGCATTAATAAGAATGGCGCTTTCGTACATTTTCTTTATCATCAGATCTTTTTACCTCCCTTTGGACTTAAGGCCCTTATCGTATATCAGATAAGAGCAGGGTTCATAAATATCTATTTTGTAAATTAAAATTTATTTAATTAATGGCGCAATAACAAGAGAAACTACAGCCATCAATTTAATTAAAATGTTTATCGACGGACCGGAAGTATCTTTAAACGGGTCTCCAACAGTATCACCTACTACAGCAGCTTTGTGTGCTTCAGACCCCTTTCCATAACTTTTACCGTCAATTTCCACACCTTCTTCAATCATCTTTTTAGCATTATCCCAAGCACCACCGGCATTTGCCTGAAATATAGCCATCAGAACACCCGAAGCAGTAACACCTGCTAACAATCCGCCAAGCATTTCTGCTCCCCCCAGAAAACCAAATATAACAGGAGTGAGTACCGCAAGTAATCCAGGAACAACCATTTTACGAATAGCTGCCTGTGTGGAAATTTCTACGCATCTTCCATATTCTGCAGCTCCATCAGCCATTTCAAAGGTCTTTCTGTCATCATCTGTCCATTCTGATTGCTCTTTTCCTGTATATTTCTTCATAACATCCAAAGCAGCAGATAAAGCGGGTATTGATTTAAATTGTCTTCTAACTTCCTGAATCATTGCCATTGCAGCAGTTCCAACAGCATTCATTGCTAGAGCAGAAAAAAGATATGGAAGCATTGCGCCCACAAATAGTCCTGCCATAATTGGTGCTTTAGAAATATCAATTGAGCTTATGCTTGCAGCAGTCATGAACGCACCAAATAGTGCTAAGGCGGTCAATGCTGCAGAACCAATAGCAAATCCCTTTCCGATTGCTGCTGTAGTATTACCAACAGCATCAAGTTTGTCGGTTCTTTGTCTTACTTCTTTCGGAAGTTCAGACATTTCTGCAATTCCTCCGGCATTATCCGAAATTGGTCCGTATGCATCTACTGCTAATTGGATACCTGTATTTGAAAGCATACCGACTGCGGCTATCGCGATGCCATACAATCCGCCAAGTTCGTAAGCTGAAATAATTGCTGCGGAAAGGATTAAAATAGGAATTGTTGTTGAAATCATTCCTGTGCCAAGACCTGCAATTATATTTGTTGCTGCACCTGTTACGGATTGATTAACAATGTTAACAACAGGTTTTTTCCCAGTACCTGTAAAGTATTCTGTAACAACTCCTATCAACACACCTGCCATTAAGCCAATTACGGTTGCAAAGAAGATGTTCAATGAAGTAATTGTATATGTTTCGCCGAATAATTTATCGTTGTACACCCATTCACTTGGTAGCATAAAATCAATAATAAAATACATTGCACCAATCATTATAAACGAAGACCCGAACTCACCCATGTTCAATGCTTTTTGAGGGCTTCCGCCTTCTTTTACTTTAACAAAGAAAGTACCCAATATGGACACAACTATTCCAACCCCGGCAATTGCCAGTGGAAGAATAACTGCTCCTAATCCATTCGAATAATTTGCAAATTCGGCAATACCAAAAAATGATGCACCGAGCACCATCGTTCCTACTATTGATCCAACGTAGGATTCAAATAGATCCGCACCCATTCCAGCAACATCACCAACATTGTCGCCAACATTATCCGCAATTGTAGCGGGATTAAGAGGATGGTCTTCAGGAATGCCTGCTTCAACTTTTCCAACCAGATCGGCACCAACGTCTGCAGCTTTTGTATAAATTCCCCCACCAACGCGTGCAAACAATGCGATAGATGAAGCACCAAATGAAAACCCTGTGATAATAGTTATAACCCTGTTCAAATCAGCTGCCTGACTTACACCGAATGTCTTGCTGTAAATGATAAAAAGTATGCTCAATCCAAGAACGCCAAGACCAACAACACCCATACCCATTACAGAACCACCAGCAAAAGCAATTTCCAAAGCTTTGCCTAATCCTGTTCGGGCGGCATTTGTTGTTCTAACATTTGCCCTTGTAGCCACTTTCATCCCGATAAAACCAGCAAGAGCAGAGCAAAGTGCGCCTACTAAAAACGAAACAGCAACTAATGGTGATGAATATTCACTATCAGCACTAACTGCAAGCAGAATGGCCACTGTAATAATAAACACACTTAAAACTTTGTACTCGGATCTTAAAAACGCCATCGCTCCTTCGTAAATATGATTAGCGATTTTCTGCATCTTTTCTGTTCCGGGGTCTTGTTTCTGAACCCAGGCTGATTTCCAAAAAGTATATAATAAGCCTAGTAACCCTAAAACAGGAATTGAATAAAGAATTATACCCATTTGAACTCCTACATCCTTCTAAAAATTACATTAATTAATTTCTGTTGATGAATCGTTATTATAAAGTTTACTATTTGCATTGAGCAATGCTTCAATTCCACCGATAATAAATT
>JBATTD010000423.1:0-3899 GCA_049670345.1 Ignavibacteriaceae bacterium | reverse complement strand
GGTTAACTGGCCTCTGTAATATTCAAGCCCGCCGATGTTTCTTTCGAATGTTATCCTCCCGTTTCCGGCATCCAACTTATCAAGATAAACACCAAGAGTATATGTGAGGTCTCCAAAATTATGTGACCAATCAGATAGTTTATCTTTTATCTCGAAATGCTCTCCAACAAAAACGTTTATAGTATCCAAAACCTCAATTGGTTTGTCCAGCCCAAATGTTACCCTGCTTGCCTGGGGAAATAAAACGGTGCTGCTAAAAAGCATTATTATAATGGAAAGTAATATTTTTTTCATAATTAATTCTCGAACAAAAATTTATAACTGCACCTTAAACATTAACCTCTGCCCGGTTTATCAAAGGATTGTTGTTGGTGTTTTGCTTTGACCTTGAAGCCTACGGTGTCACTAGTTGCTTTATAATCAGTCCCTACTTTAGCAAAAATGCCATCGATAATTACATCTGGTAAATATCGAGGCAATTGTCTTCTTAGTTTGCAGTAAACATCAAAATTATAAGTGCCGTTTCTATTTGTTTTGAAGTAGAAGTTTCCGTTGCCCGTTTCTTTATCAACGATAACGTTATAGTAATTTCCCTCCTCATAGGGGTTAATATAGTACTGTACGCCAGCTTTTTCTTCGAGAGTATGTAAATTAGAGACCGAAATTAGTACATGCGCACTATCCTTACTTGAAATCAACCAATTAGTTTCTTCCTGAACATCCAATAATATTGGCCGGCTGTATAATGAAATAATACTATCCTGAATCGTGGCGTATTCATTCAAGCGTGCTTGTAGTTCTAGCTCTGTACTGTCTCGCTCAATAATTACGGCAAGTAGCTCTACCAGCACAACCAGATAAAGAACAAAATAAAATGGTACTTTACTTCTAGTCATTTGTCAGTTCAATGTATTTTATCCAGTTGTCTGCGCCCTTTTCTTCCCATCCATCCCCAGAAAGATTTTTTTCTAACAATTCCATCATACGATGAACCCCGCCCATTTGTTATTATCTTCAATGAGTTATCTATATTTTCAAGATGAGAAATAAGCCGTTCGTTTGTTTTGTTTATATTAAGTATAAATTCTTCCGGTCGAATCTGTTTTGTACTTATCCATTCCAATCTCTGGGATTCCTTATCAACCATTTCAGAATAGTTTAGAATATACTTTTTAAAATTTTCCTGTGCTTCTGATAGAAGTTTTGAGTTTATACCATAAAATTTAACTATCATTTTCTCCTGCCGTGTCATTACTGCAGCAGAAGTAGCAAACGTTTTTTTCACTTCATTGGATATGCTTTGAGAAACTTTGTTAAGCGTCTCCTTTGTTCCCGCTATAAGAGCTTCAATTACTTTATTATATGAGCCAAGTGTTTCCTGTTCCTTTTTAACTACTTCTTCCATCTTTGCCGAGGAATCAATGATACCCTGCGCAATGCTTTGTCTTACAAGGATTATATCCTGGTCCATTTGTCTTATTCTTTCATCAAGTCTTGATCTAAAGTTATTAAGTATTTCAATTTCTTCAATTAAAAGTTTTTCGGATGCTTTTGCCGTTTCCTGTGCACTGGTTATCATTTTTTGTACTAATTCTGATGGAATGGTTTCCGATAATTTTTCAACCGATTTAGAAAGACTTTCAATACTCGTTTGTAGGTCCGGCCTAGATTCGGAGGGCGCAAAAAATGATACTGCGGCTAACAAACACAGCATCAGGAATTCAACTACCAATCCAACCATGACTATATGGGCATCTATTTTTCCATTAGAATCAAGTAAAAAATGTGGGATGAATGAAACATCGCTAAGGTCGCCAAGTCCTCTTAAACCAACTATAATAACCAGGAAGGCAGCTCCAAAATAAACCAATGCTTGTATGTTTTGATCAAACTCTGTAGCAAATCTGTATTTTAACCAATTTCCTAATCCGGATTTTGGTTTTTTGTGTCTTCTGTAATTTCTTGTTGGCATTTTGTAATCTGTATTTACATATTATATTTACTAATATTAATTAACTTGCTTTATAAATTGAACTTTGAAAATGTTTTTATATATAAACAAACCATCAAGCTAAAACATTTTAACATAATAAGTTAAATCGATATTGATCTTTTAATACATAACAACATCAATTGGTTTTCAAATTCAATTGCGAAAAACCTGTCGAGAAATAGCGGGGACATATTTTCATGCATAAAACAGACCAAAAATTAGTAGTGAAATACAAATCTTAAAATAATGTTCATAATTAAGTTATTATATAAAAAGAAGTTAATCAATCAAAAGAAGATTATCAAACATTCTGTTTCAATATGAGAGGTTGTTCGTCATCTGTTTCAATTCGTTACGTAATTAATTGAAATATAATAGGTTAGATCATATATACAATAATCTCAAAAATAGAAAAGCGTTATATTGCTTTTTATTATTATATAAATAAATTTAATGTGTTATTTTGTTAAATAAAAATTTCTTTAACTTCTTCGTGAAGTTAAAAACATTTATTGTAGAAAGAATTGTTTGGAAAAGATAATCAAAAAGCGCTGTGCATGGCCGGCCGATAATCCTTTAATGATAAAATATCATGACATTGAATGGGGAGTGCCTGTTCATAATGATAGAAAGCTTTTCGAATTTCTCTTACTTGAGGGATTTCAGGCAGGACTAAGCTGGATGACCATTCTTAATAAAAGAGAAAACTTCCGTAAAGCATTCGATAACTTTGATTTTAACAAGATTGTCTTGTACAACAAACGCAAGATAAATTCCCTTATGAAAGATACCGGAATAATTAGAAACAAGTTAAAGATAGAAGCTGCAGTTACAAATGCAAAGGCGTTTATTGAAGTAAGAAAACAATTCGGAACCTTTGATAAATATATCTGGGGCTTTGTTAACGACAAACCAATAATAAACAATCATAAAAGATTGAATGACATTCCTCCCTCTACAAAGCTTTCCGACTTAATTAGTAAAGATCTTAAGAAACGAGGGTTTAAGTTTGTTGGTACAACAATAATTTATGCCCATATGCAGGCAACAGGAATGGTTAATGACCATACGACCGATTGCTTTAGATACAAACATATTATAAATCTCAAATAAAAATTGATATTGCGTTAGTTGGTTCAAATATGGTGGGGTAACTAATTCGCTTAATTAATCAATTTATAATCTTTATCTTCCATCCAACACATTTTTATACCTTTTTTCTGATCTAATTCATATTTTTCGTCCTCAAACAAAGCAAAATAAAAATGTTATTGTAACGTTTTTTGTAAACTAATCGTCTTAATTTTGAAAATAACAATACACTTATGGGTAGTCATATGAGAAACTTAAGTAAATCATCATGGATAAAAATTGCATCAACAGCGGGGGTTATCCTTATTGGGTTTTTAATAATGTTTAGTCTTGGTTCAACTGAGAAACACAGCAAACACAGAGATGTTCCACCTGAGGTTCGACTTGTTGAAACTGAATCGGTTAACTTTGGTGATATAGTAGTAGAGATTGAAGGTAATGGTGTAATTCAATCTCAACGAACACTAAACTTTGTATCGGAAGCAACAGGTGTTGTGCTGTTTGCAAAAAATGATTTAAAGGATGGTACATTTGTTGGCGAAGGTGAGACAATACTGGAGGTTGATTCCCGCGAAGTAGAAAACACCCTCTTCACATTACGTTCGGGCTTTATGAATGCAATTGCTGCTGTTCTTCCCGAAATTAAAATTGAAGATACTGAATCATACGACAAATGGTATAATTATTTCATCACATTAGATATTCATAAACCAACACCGGAACTACCCGAAATTTCAGTCTCACAGGAAAAGATTAAGCTTAGCGGAAGAGAAATATTCAGTAAATATTATGCTGTTAAGAATCAGGAAATACT
>JBATTD010000422.1:0-1682 GCA_049670345.1 Ignavibacteriaceae bacterium | reverse complement strand
TCATTAAAGAAAGGTTCAAGTACAGAATTCAACGGTGTAAATATAAGTTTTACAAAATTTCATCTCGGTGAGGGAACAATGGCAGCCATGCAGGAAGGAAAAGATTTCCAGATGGGCGCTGTTCTATCCATAGAAAAAGATGGAAATGTTGAAGAGATAGAGTTATTACGGAAGCAAATCAGTGGAGAAATTGAGTTCACATCCTTCGCATCAGAAGAATTTGATATTAAAATTAAATTAGCAAATCTAACTGCAGACAATGTTGAAATTGCTCTTTCAAAAATGGCTGAAGTAGTAGAAGAGCAGGTTGCCCAAACACAGGAAGTTCTATACGTAAGTGCCACCATAAAACCATTCATAAGTTTTGTATGGATCGGTGTGGCAGTTATGGTAATTGGATTTTTCATTTCTGTAATGCGAAGACTACAGGATTCCTTATCCAGCTAAAACTGATTAAAAATATTCTATTATTTATGAATGCCCGTTAATCGGGCATTTTTTTATTTATAATTTGATGATTCTAAATAAAATGAGAATTTAAAATGAAAAAACTTGCCTTAATTCCCCTAACAATACTATCACTATTATTATTAGCGATGATTCCTTCAGTTCCCGACGAAGGAATGTTTCCATTAAGTGAAATCAGTAATCTTGATCTCAATTCCGCCGGATTAAAAATAAGCGTTGATGAAGTCTACAATCCAAACGGAGTTAGTCTTGTAGATGCACTTGTTAAAATTGGAGGATGCACAGGTTCGTTTGTATCTCCGGAGGGATTGATAATTACAAATCATCATTGTTCATTCGGTGCAGTGCAAAAAGTAAGTACAACAATAAATAATTATTTAGAAAACGGATTCCTCGCAGAAACACGTGAAGAAGAAATTCCTGCAGAAGGATTTACCTGCCGCATCACTATTTCTTACAAAGATGTTTCGGCTGAAATTTTAGAAGCAGCAAATCAGGCTGATGATATAACTGAACGTACTAAAGCAATTAGAAAAGAAATAAAAAAGATAGTAAAGAAGGAAGAAGAAAAAGACAGCACAATTAAAGCAGAAGTTTCAGAGATGTTTGTTGGACAATCTTATGTCCTCTTCCGTTATAAAACAATTAAAGACGTTCGGCTTGTTTATGTCCCGCCACTATCAATTGGCGATTTTGGCGGAGAATCTGATAACTGGATTTGGCCAAGGCATACAGGAGACTTTTCATTCCTTCGCGCTTACGTTGCTCCCAATGGCAGCTCCGCCGATTATTCAGAGGAGAATGTTCCCTTCACACCAAAAAAATATTTAGAGGTAAATCCAAACGGAGTTAATGAGGAGGATTTTGTTTTCCTTCTTGGTTATCCGGGAAGAACTTTTAAACATCAGCCGTCACAATTACTCAAATTTCAGATGGAATATCAACTACCGTACATTTCAAAACTTTATAGATGGATGATTGATCTTTTTGAAGAAAAAGGTGAAGACGATCCTGAATTTGCCTTAAAAATTTCTTCCAGAATCAAAAGTCTGGCAAATGTTGAGAAGAATTACAAAGGAAAGATGCGGGGATTTAAAAGACTCGATCTTAGAGAAAAGAAAAAAGAAGAAGAAAATCGGTTGCAAGACTATATTGAAGCAGATTTAGAATTAAAAGAAAAATATGGAAATGTTCTGATGGAAATTGATGAAGTT
>JBATTD010000421.1:0-2508 GCA_049670345.1 Ignavibacteriaceae bacterium | reverse complement strand
ATTCCGGATGGATACACTATTGATGAAATGGATAAGTTTAAAGATGATTGTAACCGGTTCGCCGGATACTTGTTTGGCAGTTCACCTTTTAAAGAGAATAAAGACAAATTTAATATTTGGGCAATTGAAGCACCTTCCGAAGATTCTGGACCGGATATTCCTGCCGAAGATGTCTGGAATAACACAGTGGTTAACAGCACATTTTACACTTTTGATTTAGAAAGATATTTGATGACGAGAGCAAATAAGGAATTGAGAACACTTGCTTCTTATGCACCTTATGATCAAATATATATTTTGGTTAATTCGCAAAAGTACGGAGGCGGTTCAATTTATAATCATTATTCAGTTTGCGTAAGTGATAATAATTATTCTGAATTTGTTTTTGTTCACGAGTTTGGTCACGGTTTTGCCTCGCTTGGTGATGAATATTTTACCTCCGATGTTGCATACAATGACTTTTATACTACCGAAGTTGAACCTCTTGATCCAAACTTAACAACATTAGTGGATTTTGATTCAAAGTGGAAAGATATGGTAGATGAAGAAACACCCATTCCAACACCTGATACAGAAGAGTATACTGATCAAGTTGGTGCTTTTGAAGGTGGCGGCTATGTGGCTGAAGGAGTTTACAGACCCTTACCAGATTGCACGATGAAATCAATTACAGTAGATAACTTCTGTCCGGTTTGCAAAAGGGCAGTTCAACATATGATAGACTTTTATACAGAGTAATAATATTTTTATTTAATTATGAATCAAAAAAAGTTACATAAATTAGTAGAATCAATCGCATCCAAGGACTTCTCTTCCGAAAAGGAACTTCTAATTTCAGTGATCAATCAGATTATTAAAAATGAAGATATAAAAGTAACCGGCGGCAGAATTTGGAAATTAGATATAGACAGGAAATCTTATAAAATTCTTTATCAAACCGGAAATTTTGGAAAGCTCAGTCCTGGGTTTGAGATACAAATAAAGGAGTATCCCACATTCGACCTGATTGCACAGGAGAGGACAATTTTAGATGACGAAACAAATGAGACACTATTGGAAAAGGGAATATTTAAATATTCAGCCTCCGGGGTTGGCTCAAAAATAAAAATTAATGAACATCGTTACTATGAATACATTCTTGCATTAAACAGTGATAAAATTGATAATGAATTAAGATTAAATCTAAATATAATTGCAACTGCACTAACATCTCAAATAAAGCAAAGAAGATATTCTTCGAGCGCATTTCATCTTAAAGCAGATATTGATAAAGCAAGACAGCTGCAAAAAAGTATTCTTCCCGAACATGAGCATCATTTTAGTGATTATGAAATTTATGGAGTTACAGACCCGGCTGAAATAGTAAGCGGAGATTTTTTTGATTACATTGAAGCAGGTAAGGAAGGTGAGCGGCTTGGTATTGTTATTGGGGATGCTGCAAGCAAAGGTGTGGGAGCCGCAGCGGAAGCAATGTATATTTCCGGTGCACTTAGAATGGCAAGCAGCTTTGAAATAAAAATAACTTCACTTATGCGAAGAATGAACAAACTCGTAAATAAAATATTTGAGGATGATAAATTTGCTTCTTTGTTTTATGGAGAACTTTTAATGCACAAAAGTGGTTTGTTCCTATACGCCAATGCAGGACACAACCCCCCAATCTTTTATAAAGCGAAAACAGGTGAAACCGAACTGCTTGATACTACGGGTCCTTTGCTCGGTCCTGCACCCAATGCACCATATTATATAGAAAGTATTAATTTTCAAAAAAATGATATACTTTTATTGTTCTCAGATGGGATTACAGAAACTGCCAATACTAAGTTTAATCAATACGGTGATGAAAGATTGATAAATGAATTAAAGAAAGTAAGTTCGCTTTCTCCAAAAGAAATTGTTATAACTATACTTGAGGATGTTGTAAAATATTCGAAGAATGGCAGCTACACTGATGATAAAACTTTGGTTGTCATCAAAAAAATATCTTAATTGCTAATTATAATAAATTGGTAAAGTTATGCTTCAGTCAATTAATCCATACACAAACGAATTAATAAAAGAATACGCTGAAATGTCATCATCAGAAATTGATGAGATAATTAAGTCTGCGGACATCGCTTTTAAGAATTGGGAGAAAGTTGGTTTCGATGAAAGAGCGAAACTAATGAAAAACGCAGCAGCAGTTTTGAAAAAGAAGAAGAATGAACTTGCAAAGTTGATGACTCTGGAAATGGGGAAACCAATTTTACAATCAGTTGCGGAGGTAGAAAAATGTTCGTGGGTGTGTGAGTATTATAGTGAAAATGCAGAAAAGTTTTTAAGTGATGAAATTATTGAATCCGATGCTTCAAAAAGTTTTGTTTCTTATAAACCTTTGGGTGTCGTTCTTGCTGTAATGCCATGGAACTTTCCGTTGTGGCAGGTTTTTAGATTTGCAGCACCTGGTTTGATGGCGGGGAATGCTGGAATTTTAAAACACTCTTCAAATGTTTCCGGTTGTGCTTTAGC
>JBATTD010000420.1:0-1966 GCA_049670345.1 Ignavibacteriaceae bacterium | reverse complement strand
ACTATACACTTCAAAATGGATCTGGACCCAGAGCGAACCAGCTGATTCTAAACACCATTTGCATATGCTTTTTCTGAATGGCGGGTATCCTATCACTGATTTTATCTATGTTGGTGCAGGTGCTGGAATATATTGGAGAAATAGTGCATACAATTATCCATCAGAACTTGCTGATCTAATTGATGGTTATCAAACGGATATTCAAACTGATAATCCGTTTGTTATGCTATTTCTTAGTTATGCAGTATATTAAAATCAATTTGATGAGGATAGGTAATAAAGAAAATTTACTTAAGAGGATTTAAAATGAAAAAATTTACAATAAGTTTTTTAATATTATTCGCTTCACTTTTGTCTGCACAAGTTATGCAGAATGAAGAGCCAGCGGCATTAGTACCAACTGAATCAAAATTTCTTAGTGATCAAATAATTGTACAGGGTTTATATATAAGAACACTTGGTAATTTTAATAAAGTCTGGTCTAGTGGAACAGGAGTATACGTTAATTATGGAATGTTCTTTCCAGACCACAATACATTAAATTTTCAAACAGGCTACATTGATTATAAATTAAACGATGGTTTAGATTCCCAGGACGAATCACTTACTGTAATTCCATTACTGATTGGGGGTAAATATTTCTTTAGCGATTCCAGGTTTATGCCATACATTTCATTTATGAACGGTATTAATATTCTAAACCAAACGGTTGGATTTTATGTGGAAGAGATATTTGATGAAGAAGGAAACCTGATTGACGAAGAAATACACATCGATGATACAAAAGGTGATGAGACTCTTGTACGATATGCCTTTCAGGTTGGTCTTGGAATAATGATTAATATTGTAAGCAGCCTAAATCTTGATTTAGCGGTTAAGTACAACTCCCATTTCTATCAACACGAAGCAATGAATACAGGATTTGAGTATGGCTTTGGTATTGTGTGGTCTTTAAATAAGTAATCCAAATTTGGCAGTCTGAACCTGTCTGCCGTCAGGCAGGCTTCGCCTGCCTCGGATTGCAGGCTCAAAGTGACACTCATCGTCATCCTGAGCCTGACGAAGGATGACAACTTATAGAAAAATCACACCTGTCTGCCCTGCCTTCAGGCAGGCAGGCGACAAGCAGGCTTCGACAATCCGCCGTGGCGGACAGTGTGACATAAAAAAAATAATTTTGCCGGAGAAATCCGGCATTTCTTTTTATTTTTACTAAAGTAATTAATTGATTAAATTTTTCTCAACCTTTTTGTATTCAAATCGTATATTCTAATAATTGAAGAACATCTTTTCAAAATATAGCATTTATTCCAACGTAATAATTTTATTATTATTAGTTCTATCTTCTACTACAGTTGCACAAAGAACAGATATAATTATAATGAATAACGGTGATTATATTACTGGAGAAATAAAAAAGATGCAGTACAATTTGGTGACTTTTAAGACTGATGATGCGGGTACATTAAATATTAAATGGGATAAGATAAGACACTTGATATCAAAAGATATCTTTGAAGTTGATTTGGTGGATGGGAGAGTTTACTATGGATCGTTAGATACGACATATTCACCACGACAAATGAAGGTTAAAGGTAAAGATGAAACAAAATTTTTATTTAAAAAGTATGTTGTAAAATTTGTACCCATTAAAGATACATTTTGGGATAGATTAGATGGATTTATAAAATTAGGTTTTAATTTTACAAAGAGTACAGAGACTGGTCAGTTTACATTTGGAGGTAATGTTAAATTCAAAAGGAAAGTAGACAACACAGAGTTAAATTTAAATTCGATAATGTCTTTCAGGGAAGATGAGCAAACAGCTCGAAGACAAGATCTAACTCTAACATATCAGAGAAATATAGCACATAAGTGGTTTGCATTTGGATCTGTGGGATTGGAACAGAATACTGAATTAGGCATTCAACTTAGAGCAATAACAAGTGTTGCTGCAGGATATGGC
>JBATTD010000419.1:0-5216 GCA_049670345.1 Ignavibacteriaceae bacterium | reverse complement strand
TTTTCCGGATATTCTTCAACTTCTCGTTTGAGAATCTTCTTTGAGTATTAAAAATATCTTTGCTCATCCATAACTCAGCGAATTCTTCAATATTGTGTGAGTCGATGTAATCAGCTAATTCTTCATCAAGTTTAATTCTTTCACTTAGGATTTTTTCACTTTCGATTCCTGCTGTAGTTCCTTCTAATATTAATCCCCTAACTTTATTTGGGTGATTGATAGCAAAGCTCAAGGCTGCTCTTCCTCCCATTGAATAACCAAAAATTATTACTTGTTCGAGGGAGAGATTGTATAATAAATCACCAATCTGTTTTGAAACTGCCTGTGGAGTGTATTTATCAACTATAAGCGGCGAATCACTTTTGCCGTGTCCAACCAAATCAATTCCAATATAGTTAAAGTTAGGATTAAGTGAATCGCTTATTTCCCGCCAGTCATCCAGGGAACCTGTAAATCCATGAAGCATTAATATTGTATTTCTTTTTCTATCGAATGAGTTGAAATACTCAAAATTAATTTCTATAGAATCAGATTTGATCTTCATTATAAAGAAATATTACCCTCAATGTTTTTAACAACTTCTGCCCAGTATTTCTTTCGCATTTTTTTAGAAAGGCTTGAATCAGTTTTTATTTCCAGAACAGTGAGAGATTTTATTTGAAGAGAATTGATGAGTTTAATTTTTAATTCTTTTTCGTTTTTTATCAGATGATGTTCAAGTCCGAATGACTTAACCATTGGAGCAATATTAAGATTATGCGGTGTTTTAAAATACGTTTCAAATTTATTGCTTGAAGAAACCGGAAGCATTTCGAAAATGCCGCCCCCATTATTGTTTATTAAAACCACAACAAGAGGAATAGAATATTTTTTTGCTGGAAGAAGAGCATTTAAATCGTGTATAAAGGATAGATCACCTGTAATCAAAATTGTTGGTTTCTCTAATGATGCAATTCCCAGAGCAGTGGAAGTTACTCCGTCTATTCCACTTGCACCGCGGTTAAAAAACAGTTTCAGGTTTTTATTGGTCTTTCCAACAAAGTTATCAAAATCACGGATTGGCAAACTGTTGCCAACCATTATCTTCGTGTTAGAGGGAATGATGGAAATTAATTCTGAGAAAATTTTTGGTTCGATTTTAAGATTTGATTTTTTTAATAATAATGTTTTTATCTCTTCGGCTAATAATTCTGCTTTTTTAAAGATCTTTATCCAATTGTGTTTTCTTTGAAATTTGCTTTCTGTTAAAACCCGAATGAGATTTTCACAAAAACTTACTGGATTAAATTTAATGACCTTGGACTTATTTGATGGATCGAATAAATCTCCGTATTCATTAATTAAAAATCTCAGTGGTTTCGATTGCTCCATATAATTTTGAAGAAACACTGAAGTAACCGTTCTTCCAAACTGTAAAATAATCTTGGGTTGATAATTCTTTTTGAACTTTTGAGATCTTAAATATGCATTGTATTTACAACAAATATTTTTATCTGAGACTGATGTCTTAAATCTTAAATGTGATACACCATCTGCCAAAATAGGATAACCCGTAACCTTTGAAAGCTGCTTTATTTTAGAAACAAAGTCTGGATCATATTCTTTGGGACCAACAATTATCAGTCCTTGTGCTTTCCCGATTATGTTTTCCGCAATTTTATTAATTTGCTTTGTTTCTCTTTTAGATAAGTTTTCATTTCTATTAATGTTGGCTTCCGGAGCGACGGTATTCTTTATTGCCGTCAAAATTTCATCATCAACTTCATCTGTAAAAGAGTTTGGTTCAAGCGGTTTACGGAAAGGGAAGTTTAAATGAACAGGACCTTTATTTTTTATTAAACTTATTTCAAGTGCTTGTACTGTAATCTTCTGTAAATTGATTATTCGTTTAACAGAAAGCCGGGGTAGTCCCAAATATTTAAACCATCGCATATGATTTTTATATAAATTCCACTGGTTAATAGTTTGATTAGCTCCTGTGTTTAATAATTCTGGCGGTCTGTCCGCAGTACAAATTATTAACGGAATCCTCTGCTGATATGCTTCAATAATTGCGGGATAAAGTTCTGCCGTCGCGGTTCCTGAGGTTGTTACAATTGCAACAGGAAGATCGCTTGCCTTTGCCAATCCTAAGGCAAAAAATCCGGACACTCTTTCATCAATATGAACAAAACATTTTATCTTTTTTTGTTCTGCAAAAGCAAGAGTAAGGGGTGTGCTTCTTGAGCCGGGAGAAATACAGGCAAAGCGAACTCCCAAATCACATAGCTGGTTTACAAATGCTTTCGCCCAAATAAAATTTTTGTTAACCTTTGTTTTGCTCATGGAATAAACTTAGAATGGTATTAAATTTCATTTCAGTTTCAATGTATTCTTCTTCGGGTACAGATTCTTCAACTATCCCGGCTCCAGCATAAAGATGAAGCTCACCCTTTTTATACAGTGCAGACCGGATAGCAACTGCGAATTCGCAATTAAAATTAATATCTATCCAGCCAATCAATCCTGAAAATAATCCTCTATCAAATTTTTCTATTTCATTTATTGTTTCATGAGCAATTTGTTTTGGTAGCCCACAAACAGCAGGAGTTGGAAACATAGAATCGATTAAGCTTAAAACATTTCTATCTTCATTTAGTTTAGCGTTTATTTTGGTATAAAGATGCTGAACATTTTTCAACTTTTTTATTTGAGGGCAAGTATCAACCCTTATATCATGAGCATATTCAGACATTGCCTGGCTAATAAAATCTATTACATACCTATGTTCTTTAATATTTTTTTTATTGAGTAATTCTGATTCAACATCAGTGCTGTTCCTTGGTGCTGAACCTGCGAGTGCATCTATTTCAATTTTGTTATCACGCACGCTTAAAAACTTTTCAGGCGAAGCACCGAAAAACACAGCTTTATTCGATTTTAACATGAATAGGTAACAGTTGGAAAATGATGTTTCTAATTCGCGAAACATTTGAGTCCAATCTATATCATCTTTAACTAAAAATTCTATTTTGCGCGATAATACTATCTTCTTTAAATCGCGGTTTAATTTTTTCTTTGCTTCGGTAACTATTGAATTCCATAGGGATTTGTTATTATTAATTTCGCTGTTGCTTTCGTAAGCAATATTTTTTTTAACTGTACCTTCATCATCCAAATTAAAGATGGCTGAAACAGATTGGGTAAAGTTAATTACAATATTTTCATTGTTGATTTTTGAGTTCGCCAAAAAATTATATATAAGATAAGTTTCATCTTCTTTTTGAAGGATGATAATTTGCGGAACAAAAAAATGGATCGCTCTAAAATTATCCCATTCAGAGGAAGACTTTTCAGAATCGAATTTTATGCCACCCGAAACAATGGGGATATTATTTATATTATAATCCGACCAATTGCTGACTAACTGTGATTTTAATTTAGAAATATCATTTTCAAGTGAAAGTATATCCTTTTTGTTTGATGATAATTCAATCAGACAATTAAGAACAGCGATAGAATAGCCCTCATCAAATTTTTCGAAGAAGAAAAACTCATCATAGATGTCGTTTATTACACTTAGTTTTGCAATGAGATTGATCTTATTAACGGGTAATACGAAACTCACCACAGAGCCATCTATTATGTTTTGTTCATTTTCACTTATGAATGAATATAAATCATTAGCTGCTTGTTGAGCATCCGTAATTTTTGTTTTAGCTGTATTCAATTAATCCTTAATTAATAAAATCAAAAATAAAAATAATTAGAAATGTAAATCTTCCTCAATGGTATCCAATATTCTTAAATAACTATCATATCTTTCAAAATCAATTTCGCCTTTTTCAACTGCATCTATCACACCACAGCCCGGTTCGTGATAATGAATGCAGGTATTAAATTTACAATTACTTAAATACTCTTCTAAATCGGGGAAGAAATGGCAAAGGTCTTCTTTTTTTATTCCATATGGATCAATTTCTCTTACACCCGGCGTATCTATTACAAATGTATTTTCGTTAACAGGAATCATAATACTCGTTACGGTAGTGTGAACTCCTTTTCTTGTTGATTCGCTAATATCACCGACTTTTAAATTTAATTGCGGATATAAAATATTAAGAAGGGTTGATTTACCAACACCCGATTGTCCCCAAAACAAAGTTATTTTATTAGGCAATATATTTTGCAAATCTTCTATTCCATTCTTAGTTACGGCACTAGTTACGATAACAGGATAACCAATATCTTCATATAAATCTGCCCAGTTTTTAATTTCATCATTAGTGATCAGATCGGATTTATTAATTACAATTACAGATTTAATATGTGCACTTTCTGATGTAATTAGAAATCTGTCTAAAGTTTTATTATTAAACTCAGGTTGATGAATACTGGTCATAACAATAATCTGATCAACATTTGCAGCAATAATTTGCTCAAGACGTTCACCGCGGTAACTTGCACCTTTAATTTTCGGAGCTTTGCGTGAGATGTAGTTTTTTCTATCTTCTATTGAATAAATGACACCGCCGTTACTGTTTATTTCCTCGAACTCAACCGTATCACCAACAGCGCCAATATTAGTTAAATATAGTTTGTCTTTTTTTAGAGCAAATTCTTTTTTGAATTTTCCCCGAAGGCTACAGCGGAAAGTTTTATTCTGATCGGTAAGAACATAAAAGTCTTTGCTTTCTATTTTAGTTATCAGTCCTTTGATCAATTCCTCAAAAAATTCATATAGAAGATAACAAAAATATTAACGAATAAGTTTTATCGCAATATTAAAAGAAAGGTATGTCTAAAAATAAAGTACGATTAAATGTGGGTATCTCGCCAACAATAGCTTAATTTAAGCTAGTAGAAATGCTTAAAACCACATTTTGTACATTTACATCATGAAGGGTTCTTGATACATTTGAGCCGTAATTATCGCTGAAATTTTCCCACCAGCCATATGCGTAAGCAACATCTATCTTAAAAACATTTCCTAATAATAATCCAATACCTGCCGTTAAATATTTTTTATCGAAGTCAGCGGGGTCTTCTGCATAAGGCGATTGAATATACATTGCACCAATGCGTCCCCATACTGGCAGATTAGGTATTTTTAATTCGGCACCTGCATTATATGTAACTGCTGTGCGAAAGAGATCAGAAATTTCCTTATTGCGTTCAATTCTGTATTGAGTTCCCAAACCTTCAGTAAATTGCATTTGAGTGTAATCGATTAGTTT
>JBATTD010000418.1:0-3092 GCA_049670345.1 Ignavibacteriaceae bacterium | reverse complement strand
TTTTTGTGTAGATCCCTATTGATCTTTTCGAGTAAGAAAACAACTAATTGTGGAATATCTTCTTTTCTATAACGAAGCGGTGGAACATTGATATTAAAAACATTTAATCGATAGTAAAGATCTTCTCTGAATTTCCCATCTTTTATTAGTTCGGAAAGATTTCTGTTTGTTGATGTGATAATTCTTGCTTTAACCGGGATTGTTGATTCATCACCCACTCTTACAAATTCTTTTTCCTGAATAACCCTTAATAATTTTACCTGGAAACCGAGAGATGTTTCAGAAATCTCATCTAGAAATATTGACCCATCACCCGCCAGTTCAAACATCCCTTTTTTATTTCGTAATGCGCCGGTAAAAGCTCCTTTAACGTGTCCGAACAATTCGCTTTCTAATAAAGTTTCAGTTAAGGCACTGCAGTTTACAGCTATAAATGGATGATCTTTTGTTATTCCGGAATAATGGACGATCTTTGATATAAGTTCTTTACCAGTGCCGCTTTCACCCTGAATCAATACTGTTACCCTATTAAGCGAAACATGCCCAATTTGTTTAAATATCTCTTTCATTGCAGGTGCATGACCAATAAGACTGTTCTCCTTCTTAAATTTAATACTCCTCTCAGAAGTGTTATCAGAAAATCTTTCACTTAGTTTCTTACTTGCAAGAGCTCGTTTAATAATTATTTTGAGCCGTTCTTGTTCGATCGGTTTAGAAAGATAATCATAAGCGCCTAACTGTATCGCCTTTATGGTAGATTCCATATCATCAAATGCAGTTAACATAATAACGTTTATATTTTGGTCAAGCTTTTTTGATTTCATTAGAACGTCGAACCCATTTATATCCGGCATCATTACATCAGAAATGACTATATCGGGATGATCTTGTTCCATGATGTTTATACCCTGAGTTCCACTCTCTGCAAGAAATATTTCATAATCAGAATCGGCGAGAAACAATTTTAGTGTATCACGCATAGATTCATCATCATCAATTATTAATATTTTTTCCATTTGATGTATTTGTTAGAGGTAAAGATATTTTAAATATTGTTTCGCCCGGTTTTGAGGAAACAAGATTAATAGTTCCGTTATGCTGCTCAACAATTTTTTTTGCAATTGTTAATCCCAATCCTGTTCCGGATGATTTTGTTGTATAAAAAGGTTCAAAAACTTTATTGGATTTATTGAATCCACATCCACTATCTTTGAGAAAAATGTCCAGCAATTCATATTCTTTGTTTACACTGGTTGTGAATTCTATTACCCCGTTATTTCCAATGGCTTCTATCGAGTTATCAATAAGCTGGGTAAATAAAGATTGAATTTTCTGAGCATCTGCAAATACTTTCTGATCACCAATGTGATTTTTTATTTCAATTTGCTTTTCAGTAAGAAGATGATATATGTCTTGCTTTATGCTGTTGATCTTTTTATGCATACTAATACTCACAAATCGTAGCGAACTATGCCGGGAGTAGTTAAGTACATCTTGCAATAGGTGATAGAGGTGATTTATTTCTTTCCTGATTAGAGAAAGCGAGATATTACAAGCATTGGTGTTATCAGTTCTCGAAATTATTAAATCAAGATTCATTTTAATTACTGAAAGAGGAGATTTGATTTCATGAGCAAGATAAGCAGACATTTTACCTAATGCTGCAAACTTCTCAGATTTTCTTAACTTATTGTCAGCTTCTTTTAATTTAGTTATATCTTCTTTTATAACGATAAAATTATTTATTGCCCCATTTAAGTCTTTTATTGGTGAAATAATCGCAAACTCATAATAAAGTTCACCATTTTTTCTTTTATTAATAAATTCCCCTTTCCAAACATTTCCTGAAAGAATTGTATCCCAAAGTTTTTTATATTCTTCTGAAGATTTATTACCTGCATTCAAAATCCTTGGATTTTTCCCAATTACCTCATTTGGTGAGTAACCCGTAATTTCAACGAATTTTGGATTTATGTATTCAATGTTTCCTTGAATATCGATAATAATGATTGAAACCGGACTTTGCTCTAAAATTGTCCTAAAGGGTTCCTTCTTATAATTTTCCAGCTTTTGATTTGGAATTTGTTTGATTAGATTTCTTTTGAGTCCGTTATGAACGATTAGAAGTAGATTCTTATCTATCATTATTTGGGCAGAAGAATTATTTCCATCATATGATGATATATGGGAAAAAATATTTTTATGTTCACTGGGTAAAACTGTACTTAGTTGAATCCCTAAGGATAATTTGGGCTCTATTATTTCTTCTGTAGCTTTATTTGAATATACGAGTAGAAAATCCTCCCCCTTCAATTCCCACAGAGTCATTGGTATGGGAGTATTATATAATATTTTTTGATAATTTATTTTATTTATCCCCAATTGCGGATCTAGATTAGAATCCTTACGATCTAAAGTAATGAAGTCTGTAAAATCTTTACCCATTTTCTAATAATTATTTTATATACTTTTCAAATTCTATTTTTAGGAAGGGCCTCATCAATTTTCATTTGCCCACTATTGAATAATCAATATCTACTCAAATTAATTAAAATCGACTAAAGATTTTTTTGATATAATTTTATTCAGTCAATTTTTCCTATTGTATAATTTATTTACACATTAATCGATCTTGTTTTCTGTTTTAGTGACATTATAAGCTACAATTATTTTTTTTTGTAAACAAGGAATGTTAAAAAAAATTATTCCCAAGTAATTCAACTGATAAAAAGAATTTGAAATTTATTGAAAAATTATTTCCCAATGTTTAGATTAACAAACATTAAAAGCAAAAATATCCACTAAAGTTTAAAAGATTAGCAGAAGAGTTGTTTTGGTCTGGGAGTGGATACCCAAGCTTTTCCAGAGCAACTCTTTTTGCTTTAAATCTAAGTTCTTTATTTACTTAAGAGGTAAGAAAAACTTCGTACCCATTTGCGACCAAAATTGTTTTTTTTCATGTTAATTAGAAAAAATTGGTACTAAAAAGTTTTGATTTTAGCCTAAAAACGAAGGAAGGGTGCCGGAGTGGTTTGACGGGGCGGTCTCGAAAACCGTTGTGGTACTTGTTGCCACCGAGAGTTCGAATCTCT
>JBATTD010000417.1:0-2626 GCA_049670345.1 Ignavibacteriaceae bacterium | reverse complement strand
CCTCATAACTCCCTGCAGATTTTTCTTCATTAAATAGTGTGGTAATTTCAGTTCCAAGTACATCGTAAATTTTTAAAGAAACAAATTCTATTTTAGGAATAAAGAAATTAATTGTTGTATTAGGATTAAACGGATTTGGGTAGTTCTGTGACAGATAAAAATCCACCGGATTAGAATCTTCATCTTCAACATCAGTAATTAAATTGTATATAACCTGTGCATCCACCCAGTATGGATTACTATTATATTGTTGAATACGATCTGAATTAAAAAAAAGATACAGGCCATCAGCAGATACAAATGGGCTACTCTCGGATGCATTTGTATTAATAGGTTCGCCCATATTTATTGCAGCCTTCCAGGAACCATCCGTCTCCTTAGAGCTGATGTACAAATCTGTGCTTCCATAGCCGCCAGGACGGGCTGATGAAAATATTATATAATTTTCTTCGGGATCGATAAATGCACCCAGATCCATATAAGATGAATTAATATTCTCATTTAGTCTTTCCGGTGCAGAGTAAACACCGTTAATATTCCTTACCTGGTATATATCCATATCAGTATTTATTGTGTTGTCTTTCATCCGCAAATAAAGCGTTTCCTCAGTCGTAGCTGAAACCCTCCAACCTCTCTGGAGAGATGAAGTATAAGGAATATTTACCTGGGCGGGAGCAGACCAGCCGTTCTGATTACGTGTGGAGGTCCAGACACCATAAGCAGCGCCATTCGGTCTGGTAGATATAAAAAACACTTTATTTCCATTGTCTGTAAAGGAAGGACTGGCATCCATTGCTGAACCTGTAAAAGAAGGTGGTTGAGGCGATGTCCATACATTGTTGATCATTTCCATAAAACGTATTTGAATGCCTGTATTATTTGCAGGCACATATATATCCAGGTAAAATTCCTCTCCATCAGGAGTAAATGCCAAAGCTCCGTGCCACCACCATTCGGAGTTTGACTGAAGTTCTTCCGGTACAAATATTTGCGGTACCATTCCGGGTGGTTCCTGCCCCAGATATGGACCGGATAAATCCAGGATTTCATCCTGAGAGTATATTTGTTCATTTGAATAAATGAGCAATGCAAATAATAGATAGATCGAAACTTTTGAAAGAGTATATTTATTATTCCTATTTTTCATGCAACTTCATTCCTTTCACTTATGCTGAAACTGGTTAACATTATTTTATTAAAACCATTTTTTTTACTTTGTTAAATTCCGTTGTAACCAACGAGTAGAAATAAATCCCACTGGATAAATTGTAAACATCTCCGCCGGAGGCGGATCCGCCTATGGCGGAAAATTCTACTTCATAGCTTCCTGCAGATTTTTCTTCGTTAACTAAGACTGCAATTTCGATTCCTAAAACATCGTAAACTCTCAATGAAACAAAACCTTGTTTTGCAACTTGGAATCTAATTTTCGAAGTTGGGTTAAAAGGATTGGGGAAGTTCTGTGACAGATAAAAATCCACCGGATTAGAGTCTTCATCTTCAACATCAGTAATTAAATCGTAAACAACCTGTGCATCTACCCAATAGGGATTATATCCCAGATCTCCTGATTTTTGAGTAGTAAAAAAGAAATATTGGCCATCAAATGTTATCAATGGATAAGTATCTTCGAAGTCGGAATTAATTATTGTGCCTAAATTAATCGGATCAGACCAACTCTCATTATCGTTATATACACTTATGTAAAGATCATTGAACCCATATCCCCCAGGTCTGTTTGACGTAAAAATCATAAAATTATCTTCCGGATCAATGTAGGTGCCCCACTCATAATATTCGGTATTAAGGGGGGTTGGTAATGGTTCAGGTGTTTGATAATTACCATTTATAAATTCCGAGAAAAAAATATCAACCTGTCCATTTTCCCAGATCTCAAAATATACCGATCCATCACTCGCAAATGCAAACTGCCATCCTAGGAAACCGCCTGCAGGAAATGGAATATTCAAAGCGGCAGGTTCTGTCCAATCCTGTCCTATTCGAAATGTATAGAAAATCCAACCACCCGGCCTTGCTGAAATAAAATAAAGTGTGTCTCCGGTAGGTGAAAAAATCGGACAGTTTTCATTATATTCTGAGTTAGCGAATGCTGGTGAAGAGGGTCCGGTCCATAAATTATTTTCCATCTTCATATACTGAAGTTCCACCTTGCTGTCCGCTGTATAATACTTAACAAATAACATTTCGGTTCCATCGGGAGAAAAAACAGGGGCGCTATGCCAATTCCATTCCGCAGTGGCTAATAAATCTGCAGGAGGAAATCTTTCAGGCTGTAATCCCGGAGGATTCTGACCTAAATACAACCAGGACTGTGCTGATGAAATTGTGCTTAATAGAAAGTGCAGACATAAAGTAATTACGGTAAAACGAAAAACTTTTCTTATTATCATTTTGTACTCCATATTTATTATTGATATAAAAATTCAACTGGAAAACCTCGTTAAATGTTTTTTATTCTATCTACCTCATTAAAATCATCTTCTTAGTAATTGTGATATCTTTAGATTTTAATTGATAGAAATAAATCCCACTTGATAAACCCTGCCTAACGGCAGGCAGGCTGTTAGCATCAAATTCTACTTCATAGCTACCAGCAGGTTTTTCT
>JBATTD010000416.1:0-2768 GCA_049670345.1 Ignavibacteriaceae bacterium | reverse complement strand
TTCCTCGATAAGTAACAAACCGAATTAATGATTAGTTATGGATTAACTGTTCACTCTTTATCTGATTAATATCAAGAAAATAAGTATAGTAAGAAGTAAATAATAACAAACAGTCCAAAAGAGTTTACGGAAAGAATAAAAAACAGGTCTTTCTTCTGAATTTGACCCAGTTTTTCTAAAATGTTTGACTGAGTCGAATCATCAAATTTTTCATAATAATTATATTTTCCACTTTTGTCGGAAATATCCCCGTAAGTACCTAAAGCTGCTCTATTAAAAGAATTTCCCATTGTATTATCCTTTCGTAAATTTATTACAAAACACTACATTTTTAACTAAAATTGAAATAAATCATTCAGTATTCGTATCATTTGTAATTTTGGATTTTGCAATTATTACGCCAATTGGTTAAATAAACTTGTTTAAAAAAAAGCAAATATTGAAATGATTATTAGTAGTAGATAAGTATGATTCGGTAAAAATTACCGGAGTTTTTTTAGAATTAAATACGGAAGATAGTCTTATTATTACAAGAAATAGTTAACTGATGAATTTAAATTATTTAGGTCCTTCTGAATTAGATGGCACAGTGCAATAGAAATGTTTATGTTTGATACTTAAAACTTAATTATTAAATCTGTTCCTATAACCTGTTTTTAATGATAAATCACTTAGAGCAGGTAACCTCAATCCTGATAAAACAGTGAAATCTCGGTGAAATAAAAAAACAGGTTGTAAATTAATTTTTTAATTTGTTTGCGCGCCCATAGTTCAACTGGATAGAACGTCGGATTCCGGTTCCGAAGGTTGGAGGTTCGAATCCTCTTGGGCGTACGAGTTTTACCCCTTCTGTATTGGGAGATTCCGAAATTAAATGTTAATTTTGTACTCTTTTTTCTAACTATAAGATAAAATATTGTAAAGGATTTGTGAATGTTAACCAAGAAGAAAAAACTTTCAAAAAAAGAAATTAAAGAAGATAAACTTGTTTCCTTAATGGTAAAGGTTGAAAATTTTTATGAAGACTATAAAAGCAAGATAGTTCTTTACGGCGGTATTCTAATTGTTGCTGCTTTGGCTGCGTATTTTTATGTCAATCAGCAGAAAGCAGCAAATGATGAAGCCGGCTTACATTTGTCGCGTGTAATGCAAATTTTTGATTCGGGTTCATATCTCGAAGCAATTGAAGGGAGACAAGGGACAAATATCATTGGTTTAAAACGAGTCGTTGAAGAATATGGCAGCACCAATAATGGTGAAACAGCAAAAATTTATCTTGCAAGCTCTTATTCTTATCTTGGTAATTACGAAGAAGCATTTAAATATTACGAAGGTTACAGCGGAAGTATTGATATTTATAAAGCTTCGGCACTTGCAGGAATGGCGGGCTATTTCGCCGCTAAAAAGGATTATCAAAGAGCAGCAGATCTTTATAAAGAAGCTGCCGGTGTAGCAGAAGTTAACGCACAAAATCCTGATTATCTTTTAGACGCGGCTGTTAATTATTATAATACCGGTGACACAGAAGAATCGAAAATTTTACTCGAAAAGATTAAAGAAGATTATGCAACTTCGGAAGCAAGAAAACAGGTTGATAAATACCTTGCGTTGGTTGAAAAAAATAGCTTATAATTGAGACTGATAACCGAAACATCAAAATTGTTTTTACTATGTGTCATTCCTTAGTAAACGGGAAATAAAAAATAGATTAAATTTTATTCCTAAAGTGTTAGAATGATAATTAGAATCAACAGCTTTTGAGATAATCCATTATGTTATTTCAGATACAAATACTAATCTTTCAATAAGTAAATGATTAATTGTTATTCTTGACTTTCGGTAGCTTAATATCTATTTTTTTATTCAAATTAAACAAAAACTTAAAAGAATTTTATGGCAGACACTTCAGATTTTAGAAACGGATTAATAATAAATTTTAAAAACAATCTTTACAGTATTGTAGAATTCCAGCATGTAAAACCCGGTAAAGGCGGGGCATTTGTTCGCAGTACACTTAAAAACTTAAAGACCGGCAGAGTTGTGGATAATACATTTAGAGCAGGTGAAAAGGTGGAGGTTGTTAAGGTTGAAAGAAAAAAATATCAGTACCTATACAGAGAAAGCGACTCATTAGTTTGCATGGATAACGAAAACTATGAGCAGATAAATGTTTCCGGGGATTTATTTGGTGATGCAGTTCAATTTCTTAAAGAAAGCGAAGAAGTAGAAATATTATTTAACGGTGCTGAAATTATTTCGGTTGACACACCAGTTTTTGCTTTGCTAAAAGTTGTTGAAACAGAACCCGGTTTTAAAGGGAACACAGCAACCGGTGCAGTTAAACCTGCAAAACTGGAAACCGGGGCACAAATAAACGTCCCTCTGTTTATCAATGCTGATGATACACTTAAAGTAGATACTCGGACGGGCGAATATGTTGAGAGAGTTAAATCTTAATTATAAGGATTTATTATGGATCTTAATTTAATTAAAAAGCTTGTAAAAATTGTTGATACAAGTGGTGTTACTGATCTGGAAATTGAAGAAGACGGTTTACGGATAAGGGTTGCCAAAAAGATAAAAAATAACGTGGTAAGCTCGCAGCCTCAAATGGTTGTTCAAACCGAATTGGCCGAAGCCCTTGCACCTTCATTAGCTGGCACAGAAGGAAAAGTTCCTTCTGAAAAAAGCGAAATGCCAACCGATAATTTCCACGATATCAATTCACCAATTGTTGGTACGTTTTATAGAGCACCGGCACCGGATGC
>JBATTD010000415.1:0-2319 GCA_049670345.1 Ignavibacteriaceae bacterium | reverse complement strand
CCCTTCAGTACTTCTGTTAGCAGATGATAATTTGAATGAGTGGGTATTCCATTTATTTCGGATGAGTTTACCATAACTGTTGGCGCTCCTGCTTTCACACCAGCCTCAAACGTTGGAAGGAAATATTCACGAAGCATCCCTTCTGAAATCCAGGCAGGGGTTCTGTCCCTTCCGTTTATGGGGAAACTATATCCCACATAGTGCTTTAGACAGGTAGCCAGCTTGTCTGGAGCACCGTAGTTCTCTCCTTGAGCTCCCTTGATGTAACTTTCACCAAGTTGAGAAGCAAGGTAGACATCTTCTCCATAAGTTTCCCAAAGTCTCGACCAAAGTGGTTGTCTGCCGATATCCATTACAGGATAATAGTTCCAGGAAATTCCTGATGCCCTGACTTGCCTAGAAGTAATTGTACCTTCCTTAAAAGCCATATCTCTGTTCCAGGTAGCTGCAAGACTTATTGCCTGGGGAAACAAAGTAGCACCCATTGTGTAAGTTGCACCATGAATAGCATCGATACCATAAATAACCGGAATTCCAAGTCGTGTTTGTTCTACTGCAAGAGTTTGAATAGCTTTAATGATTGAATGCCATTCTTCAACTGTGTGTGCAACATTATAAACATTTAATATTGAACCGACATGATATTTCTGTATGGCTTCTGCTAGTTTATCGTGATCAATTGAAAATTTCTGATCGACGGTACCTTCGGTTTTAGAGATAACCTGAAGAGTAACCTGGGTCATTTGTCCGATCTTTTCTTCGAGAGTCATTTTTGATAGCAGCTCATCTACTTTCAGTTTTATTTCCTCTCTACTAACCTCCTTCTTATTTGTCTTATCAAATCCTAAGAATGCTATGGATAGACAAATAATTAAAAGGATTAAGCAGATCTTCTTCATAATATCTCCCGCAAAATATATTTTAAAAAACTAGTTGTTAATTGTAAAATTCGCCTACTTCTTCGATTTCTAAATTTTATTAAAAAATTAAAATGACATTCCAAAAGAAAATTTTTGAATATCAGACAGTCTTCCAAAATCTTGATAAGCATAATCAAAATAGAGAGTAATATTGCCTATTACCTGTTTTTTAATTCCGAATCCAAGTGCAAAGGTTTGCTCAGCTTCATCTAAAAAGAGTGATTGATACCCACCCCTAATAGAAAGCAGATCCATAAATGTGTATTCTGCACCTACATTTACACTTTCATAATTATCACTCGGATGCAACGCATCCAATGCAAGTGTGAGTTGATGATTTTCTGATTTTACAGGATCATAAGCTACACCAACTCTAAAAATTAAGGGTAATGACCAGTTGTTTGTCTCAAGATAAGCAGGTATCTTATCATTATTACCACTACTCTGAGGATCGCTATCAAAAAGGACTAAAGTTGTATTTCCATCTAATCTCATTTTTGTACCAAAGTTAGATATGGACATTGCCAATATCATATCATCAAATGGAGTGCGGTATTGTACGCCCAGATCGATAGCAACTGATGATGCATTCATATTCCAAATGCTTTGATATATGAATTTTGGATTAAATCCAATAGCAAAATTTTCGGTCAATTTAACTGCATATGAAAGTGTAACAGCAAAATCAGTTGCTGTAAAAGTCTGGCCTGTGCCTTCTGGTTGATTAATTGTTGTAACGTTCATATCTCCTATATCTGAAACTATTACACTTAAGCCTATTGTACCAAGTCCCTCAATTCCATAAGCCCCCGCAAAATAATTATATCCCACATCAGCAATCCAGTTAGTATGATCAAACACTAAACTTATGCCATCAATGTCAGCTATACCTGCCGGATTCCAATAGATCGCGCTTGGATCTCCACTCATGCTTACAAACGCACTTCCCATTCCTATAGCACGTGCACTTTGACCAATTGACAAAAATGCAGCTGCTGATGTACCTCTTTTAGATACATCTGAAACAAAGCTTTGTGAATAAACCGCGAAGGAATATAAAAATATTAATACAGTAATTTGAATTATTCTAATTTTCATTTCATATCTCCGCTATTTAATTAGTGCAAATTTGCCAATAGATTCTCCAACACCATCGGCATCTACATGATATACATAAACTCCATAAGCACTATCCATCCCGTCCTCCGTTATGAGATCCCAGGAGAGCGTGCCATCGTCAAATCCTGAATCTTTTTGAAGTGTTTTTACTAATGCACCGGCTAATGTATAAATTCTTATTGTGCATTTTGCGGGAAGATGTATAAAATCTATCCTGCGCTCTCCACGGCCGCTTGAGTTTAAATTTCTTGATTCCCAGGTGGCAGCACTTATATAAGGG
>JBATTD010000414.1:0-1714 GCA_049670345.1 Ignavibacteriaceae bacterium | reverse complement strand
CGTTTTGACGGTAAAGATGGAAACATCTATAAATTCCGTTCAATCAGTAAAGATCCTACAAAAGTATTAGAGTCAGATTTACAGAAATCATTAATTGCAGATATTCTGCAAGATCAGATAAGTTCCGCCAATCCTTTAGGTGCATTGGTAGTTGTTCCTCTTCTAAAAGCAGTTGATGTTCTTCAAGCAGAACCGGAATTGGTTGTGCTTCCCGATGATGAAATGCTTGGTAACTTCAGGGAAGAATTCGGCGGAATGTTAGGAATGATTGAAATTCGTCCCGATGAAGGTAAAGACGGCAAACCGGGTTTTGAAGGTGCTGAAAAAATTGTTGGCACTTATAAACTTTTCCATCGGCTTGAACAGAAAAGAAGCGAAAAAGTAGATTCAAGAGAATATCTTAAAGCACGTTTGATGGATAATTATATTGGTGATTGGGATAGGCACACGGATCAATGGCGCTGGGCAAAGTATGATGTGAATGGCAAAGAATTGTGGCGACCAATCCCGCGCGATCGCGACCAGGCATTCCCAAAATATGATGGAGTGTTTCCGTCACTTGGTGAAATGTTTGTATTGCAGTTAAATCATTTTGGTGCTGAATTTCCGAAAGCTCGAAATATAACATGGAGCGGCAGGATGCTCGACCGTCGTTATCTTACAGAATTAACCAAAGAACAATGGGATTCAGTTACTACATTTGTACAAAACAGATTAACGGATGAAGTTATTGAGGATGCTGTTAGCAGACTTCCAACTGAAGTAAAAAAGATTGTTGGCGATGAGTTATTATTTAAATTGAAATCCCGGCGCGACCAACTCTTCACTTTCTCTGATGATTATTATAATCTTATTAATGATGTTGTAGATATTTTTTGCAGTGATAAAGATGATTTTATCGAAGTTAAAAGATTGAGCAACGATGAGACAGAAGTTTCTTATTATCGAAGAGATAAAAAAACAGGCGAAAAGAAAAATACTCCTGTTTATCATAAAGTATTTGATAATAAACTTACTGCCGAAGTAAGAATTTTTTTAATGGATGGAGATGATAAGGCAGTCGTAAGTGGTGAAGTTGAGACAAGCCCTTTAATACGGATTATTGGCGGAAAAGGAAAAGATGAATTCGTTGATAACTCAAAAGTAAATGGCAGACTTTTTAGCTTCTTACCAATTCCAAATACAGAACACGCAACTGTTTTTTATGACAGTGGAAATAAATCTGTTTTCAATACCGGACCGGGAACTGTCATCGATAAAAATAAAATACCTGAACCAAAGGATGATATTGATAAGTATGAACCTCACTTTAAAAACAGGTCTCACGAAATTGAGGTTAACCCCGTATTTAATCTTAGCTCTGATGATGGGATTACAATTGGCGGCGGACCAACATTACTCGTGTATGATTACCTGATGGATCCCTATGAATATTGGATGACGTTTACTGCGGCGTATTCAATTAAACTTAACAGTGCTAATTTATTTTATAAGTTGATATCAAAATCGTGGATAAAAGGAGCAGAAAGTAATATTGAAGTGAACTTCACTCAACTGCACCTCGTTAAGTATTATGGATTTGGTAATGAAACCCCCTATAGCGAAGAACTGGAAAATAACGGTTTTAACGAACTGAAACAGAATCTGTTTTATATTGAACCATCAGTAGATTTTCATTTCTTTAAGTATAACACTATAAGGTTTGCTTTTTCAT
>JBATTD010000413.1:0-5385 GCA_049670345.1 Ignavibacteriaceae bacterium | reverse complement strand
CAATCCGGCAATTCCCGATACATTTGGTTCATACTCCTTTAACTCGTCGGCATTTAATTTTTTTAATCCTTCTAATCCATTTGCAATGCCTCTTTCGTATAGCATATTTAAAGGTTCAAGTTCACTTTCATCCGAAGCAACAACAATCTTCCCGCATTTCTCATAAGTAATATTATTTTCCTCGCAAAACTGATACATCAAGTCCCTTCCTTCGGCACAGTTTTTTGCTTTAAGAGAACCCGGTTTATAGTACAACCCTGAGTGTATAACTCCGCTGTTATTTCCGGTTTGATGAGCAGCAAGTTTGTCTTCTGCTTCGATAATTAAAATTTTGTGATCGGAATTCTTCTGCAGAGCCATTGCTGTAGCAGTACCAATTATTCCGCCGCCGATAATTATAAAATCATATATTCCCGAACTGAGCATAATCTAATTATTGCCTTTAAATAGATTACCTGTTAACTTGAAAAAGATAATTATTTGTCGTAACATAGAAGTAATATTTCTGATTTCCCTCTATTCATATATTGCAGCTAAACAATCAAAGGAATTGATAAGCTAAAAATGAGTTTGTCATTCTTTTGACAAATTTTATTAAAACAAATATCTAAAATTAAATATGAATAAAAAACAAAAAATAGTTCTTGTGGTTGGAGCAGTGTTGATATTTTCTGCTTTAATTCTCTGGCTTGCCCACGGCGGAGAAATATTTACAAAAACCCAGGTGCTTACAGAAGTGCAGGATGATCTTTTTGGTACAACCTATAACGAATGGGAAGATAGAATAGTTGTCGGACTTGATTACGCTGGCGGTTTTTCAGGAATAGTGGCTGTAATTAGTGCTGTGCTGTTCTTTTTTTTCAGAACAAAAAAGAATAATTAATGCCGGGTCGGCATTAAATGCTGTCGGTTCTAATTATAAGCAAGTAATCAAAAACAAAATAAATTAAATATGGAGATCTTACGATGAAGAGAGCGCTTAAATATATAATACTTACACTGTTTATTGGTAGCACTACTTTCGCACAGGGTTTTAAAGTGAAGGCTACGGGAGAACAAAATTTTTCTTTTCTGGATAAAGCAGGAAGAAATCAGGCGATGTTTTTCAGCTCAACACCACTTGAAGACGTTACCGGATTATCAAACGATGTAAAAGGATCAGTTACTTTTGATGTAGGCGACGTTTCCACTTTGAAAGGTTCGATTTCAATCACAACTGCATCGCTTAGAACGGGCATTGAATTAAGAGACGGCCATTTGCAAAGCGAGAACTGGCTTGATGCTGAAAGTTACCCGGAGATAACATTTGTAATAAAAAATGTGTCCAACGTAAAATCTTTAGAGGACAATAAGTTGGAAGCAAAAGTGATTGGAGATTTCACCACACACGGAGTGACCAAAGAAGTTATTGCAGAGGTAACAATGACATACCTTGATGAAAGTGAACAAACAAAAAAGAAAGCACCCGGTGATCTTTTAGGTGTGGAAGCTAAATTCAGCATTATACTATCCGATTACGAAGTAGAGAATATGGTGTTGGGTCAGAAAGTTTCCGATAACATAGATATTACTGTTACTATGGTTGGATCTAACGCAAAGTAAAAACACTGTTTTTTATTAATGAGGCAGACAATTTATTTATATTCGGTTGTCTGCTTTTTTTATTTTAAATAAACAAATAATATTATGCTAATTACGAGATTTCATTGAAAAGTGGTTATAAATCTTTACTAATAATAATTTTCTTTATTGCTTCGTTGGTTAACGCACAGGATTCACATTACTGGACGAACCAATACGGAACAGAGGCGAGTCTTTTAGGCGGGCTGGTTGTCGGCAGTAAACACGATTTGAGTTCAACGTTTTACAACCCCGGTACTCTTGCATTAACAACCGACCAGGTTCTTACAATTTCCAGTGATGCATATCAAATAACACAGGTTAATATCACAAGCAAATCACCAACCGTACCAAACCTTGAATCTAATACAAGCGGTTCTGCTCCAAGCATTGTCGCATTCAGGTTACAACTAGACGAGTTGGGTAAAAATCAAATTGCATTTTCGGTTCTTGTAAAAGATGTGGTGAACGCTGATTTCTACGGCAGAAACATAAACAAAACAGATATATCCAGCATTAAAGCAAATGATGGAATTATATTTCAAGATAATTTTGAAACGTGGGTTGGATTTTCCTGGGGGTTTAAAATTAATGAAAAGGTTGGGATTGGTATCTCTCAATATGTTGCTTTGAGATCTAATCGCCAGAGATTACAAATTATTAATCAGGTGCTGGAAGACCCTCAAACTGCAGCATCCAGAATAATATTCAGTGACACTTACTTTAACAATTTTAAAATTCTCTGGAAAGCAGGAATCATTTTTGATCATAGACCATTGTCCTTCGGCTTTACTGTAACAACACCAAGCATAAATCTATTTAACTATACCGGCGAATCAAGCATCAATATCTCACAAATAAATTCTACCGGCGAAGAACAACTTATTGCTGCAAACGTTGAAGAGGGACTTACTTCGGTTTTTAAAACACCATTCTCAATAGCTTTCGGTGCAGCATATCACTTAGAAAAAACTTCAATTTATTTTTCTGCCGAGTGGTTTGCAAAAATCAGTTCCTACGAAGTGCTGAATACACAGCCGGTTATAGTTGTGCCTACCGGTGAGGTTATTCCAAACAATAATTTTTTATCCCGCCGATCAGTTATTAATTTTGGATTGGGTGTTGATCATAAGTTGGGCAAAGACTTATCATTGTACGCTTCGATTTTTACAAATAATTCTGCAAAGAATCCTGACCAGCCGTCAAAATATTCTATGTCGGGTTATAACATTCTTCACTTTCTTGGTGGCGTTGCATTAAAATATGATATTCTCGATTTAATACTTGGGCTTGGTTATGCCACTGGAAATAATAAAATAGAATCATTAGATAATATAATTGACCCCTCAAGCAGTGCATCAGTTAATTATGAAAAGGATTCGGAAATTTCTTACAGGGGTTATAAGATAGTATTTGCATTTTCAATTAAAATATAATTTATACTAACTAATTTCTAACAGATTTAATGAAAAGAACAATTACGGTATTCGGAAGCTCTCAACCGGTTGAAAAGGATGAACAATATAAACTTGCATATGAGCTTGGTTCTCAGTTAGCAAAAAATGGATTTGATGTTTGCACCGGTGGTTTCTTAGGTATAATGGAAGCTGCATCAAAAGGCGCAGTTGAAAATGGAGCTGAAACAATCGGCATTATAGTGGATCATTGGGGAGGCGCTGCAAATAAATTTGTAACCAGGGAAATAAAATGTAATACACTTTTTGAAAGGATAAATGAACTAATTGAGACAGGGGATGGTTATGTGATTCTTCAGGGTGGTACAGGCACTTTGCTGGAACTTGCCGCCGTCTGGGAATTATCAAACAAAGGATTGATGGATCATAAACCTATTGCCTGCCACTCATCAATGTGGCAAGAGATAGTTTCTGTAATGAACGAGCAGATGAATCTTGAAGGCAGGGATGATGGTCTGGTTAAATCTTTTAATACTGTTGGAGAGATAGTTAGTTATCTGGTGACCAATACTCAATAAGATTACCATCCAGATCATAAAAATAATATGATTTGGCTTTCATCCATTTAAAATCAACAGGGCCGTAAACTTCTATACCTGTGCTTTTAATTTTTTCAATTGCCTGCTCAAGATTATCTCTGGTAACTTCAAATGCAAAGTGAATCTGTCCCCATCTTTTCCCTTCCGGCAAGGGGGATTTTTCTTCAAAGAGTAATTTGCCTGTGTGTATTGCAAGTCTTTGCTTTCCATTTTTATCACCCACATAAAACCAAACCCAGTCCTTATCAGAACTTTCAACAGTTAAGTCAACCACATCTTCATAAAACTTTTTTGATTTTGGAATATCTTTTACGATCAGAACTATTTCGGAGAAACCTTCTACATTCATTGATATATTTAGTTATGTTGTTACAGTAAGCGTTTTATTATTCAGAATCAAAATTTACAACAAGTTTCCTTCTGAATGATGAAGGCCTGTAAAATATCAACATTCCGGTGAATGCATTTCTTCAATTTAACCCATTGGGAATTTAGAGTATTGATACGAGAGCATTACACTTTCGATAACTCCGAAAACTTCAGCCGTTTTGGTTTTACAAGCTCTTCAAAATTTTTATACTTCATTCTTATTAATTCAGTATGTGAACAGGCATTAAATGCAATCTCTTCATCATCTGCTAAGCTTTCAGCAACGTAAACCTCCATACCGTATAAATTGCCGAAGGGCGGCATTGCACCGACTTCGCAATCGGGGAACTTATCCTTAAACTCCTGCTCATAGGCAAGTCTCACTTTTTCCACACCCAACACTTCTTTAAGGTCATCAAAGTTTATTTTATAAGACGCCGGCAAAACTGTCATTGCCATTTTTCCGTCGAACTTTATCATAACGGTTTTTGCCAGCTCCTTGCCCGATATATGAGCACTTGCGGCAATTTCCTGTGCTGTGTATGCAGATGAATGTTTAATTATGGCGTACTTTATATTATGCTTATCCAGAAATTTTTTAATTTTTGTTAATGGCATGTCTTCCTCCGTTTAAGTTTATAAAATTTTTACTTTTAGAAAAAACAATCCGGCAATATCAAATATTATTTTATCTCCTCAGTCAATTCTAAAAATCTTTTATAAGGTATTGCAAACAAACTCTCCGATTGGAATGCTCCCTCCGAGAGGCTTATCATCGAAACTTTTGCAGCTGATTCTTCATCAGGTGCTTCATATATATCCAGAAAATCATAACGACCGAGTAATGCATAGTGAGCGATAAATTTTACTTCCGGACATTTGGTTTTCACATGCTCAAGCCAGTGCCTGCCTAACTGTTTGCGGTCATCCATTTGTTTTGATGTTTCTGGTGAAAGTTTTGTAAGTAATATAAATGTTTTCATGGCTTTCCCTTCCAGTATGGTTGAACAAATTAATTTCTTATTGTTTTTTATGAACCATACATCTTAAGCCGGAGAAAAAGAGAATTGGTTTAAGCTGTAAAACTGATATTAATGTAATAAGTTATTTGTTAAAATTCAAAGGTATTATGAATTTTTAATTTGGTAATCGACAATAATTGAGGGTTGTTATTCGCTTCTTGGATTCGAATTACAAAGAGATATTAGAAAGAATTCTAATATTTTAATTAAAAATATATCTGTTGTGAAATATGATCATATTAATTTAGATTTAAGAGTTAAAGAATAATTGAAAAGAAATGCTGCCTTCTATGTACGCGATACCAAAAAATATTTTATACCGAAGAACCTGGCAATTGATAATTACCATCTGCTCAATCT
>JBATTD010000412.1:0-15917 GCA_049670345.1 Ignavibacteriaceae bacterium | reverse complement strand
GTGTTTCTTATTCTTCTTACTGCTTCCTTTGCAACATCCGTTGAGAGTTCTTTCCAATGATTATAATGGCCCATTATAGCAAGATGCTTGCCCGAATTTATTATCCTCTCAAATAATCTTAATACATCGTCAGAATCTTTATCGGTCACAAATCTATAAGGCCAGTAAGCAACAGATTTTGTTCCGATTCTTATGTTCCTGATATGATCAAATTCCGGTTCAAGAAGAGGTTCGATATACGATGCAAGATTTTTTGCACTCATTATCATCGGGTCGCCGCCGGTTATTAGAACATCGGTTACATCCTTTTTAGCTATCAGATAATCCTGAAATCGTTTTGATTCATCGGTTGCAAATTTCAAATCGTTCATTCCAACAAATTGCGCCCAACGGAAACAGAATGTACAATATGCGTGGCAGGTTTGTCCGCTTGAAGGAAATATAAGAACGGTTTCTTTATATTTATGCTGAACTCCGGGAACAGGTATTCCATCAAGAGTTGGAACATTCATGGTCATTTGTCCGGCAGGATGTGGATTTAATTCAAGTCGGATTTCTTTAACAACATTTTGTATTTCACTATTGTCGTAACCATTACACAAAATATCGGCAACTCTTCCAAACTGATCATCATTTAGCATGTCCTTTTGCATAAAAGTTAGCTGAAAAATCGGGTCGTCGGGTATATTATTCCAATCAATTAATTCTTCAATAACATAATTATTTACGCGGAAAGGCATAACGGTGGAAACCACTTTTATTACAAAACGTTGGTCATCAGAAAGGTTTTGAATCTGCTGAATGCTCTCCAGGTCCCTTATTCCGTAAAACTTCATTTTTCTTTGGGAAATCATGGTTAACATTCTCGCTTTATTACAAAAAGTTAGAAAATCAACAAAAATTCTCTGTTTTCATTGATTTATTAAATAAACTACTCTTCAAAAAACTATTTCTTTAATGTGAGTTGAGAATTACAAGTTAATAAAAAAATTTTGAAAATCAAGGATAAATGACTAAATATTTTTTTTGTGTGGTGAAAATTTTGGAGGAAAGTATAAAAAAAGCGGCTTTCACCGCTTTAATGTAAGAATTTATTTTATTTCTGTTACTTTGCTAATATCATCTAAACGGACAAATTTTTCATTAAACTTATAAGTGCCCTTATCTGATTTTACAGATTTGATTAGTTTTACAGTAATATGATCAACTTTCTTTTTGCCTTTAGATTTATCAGCAAATGATTGTGATTTGGCCATTTTTATATTTCTCCTAAAAATTATTGCGCAAATATATTGAATATCATTATGAAAACAAAGATATTTTTCATTACAAAAACACTGTTTCCTTTCAATAAATAAAGAAAATTCGATAACTTGTTCTGTAAATCATTTAACATTGTATAACTTTTGGCAACTATACCTGCAACAATCTATTACTCATCAAAATTTCCTGATTTGAAATATAAAAAGTTAGGGAAGACCGGCTTTACAACAAGCACCTGTGGATTCGGTGGTTACAGAGTAGATGATAATGTTGAAGAGCATCACTTTGCGCTTGAATACGCGTTAAGTAATGGTATTAATCTGATTGATACATCATCAAACTATGCAATCGGCGGAAGTGAGAAGTTAGTTGGAAATGTATTAAAAAAGCTCACATCCGAAGAGCGGATTATTTTAGATGAGATTATTTTAGTAACAAAAGCAGGTTATCTTCAAGGTGATAATTTAACTTCTGCCAAGGAGAGAGAATCATCTGGAAATCCTTTCCCCGATGTTGTAAAATGTAGTCCTGATCTTTGGCATTGTATTCACCCCGATTTTCTGAAAGATCAATTAGCAAATTCACTCACAAAACTACAGTTAAAAAAAGTTGATATTTACCTTCTTCATAACCCGGAATATTTCTTAACATATTCTGATATTTCTTCTGAAGAGGATAGAAAGGAAGAATATTACCGGAGAATAAAGCTTGCATTTGAATACCTCGAATCAGAAATTGAAAATGGCAGGATCGCTTACTACGGTATTTCATCAAACACTTTTGTTGAGCGACAGGACAAAAATAATTTTACTTCTTTAGAAAGAGTTTATGAAATTGCATCTGAAATTTCAAAAAAAAATCATTTTGCGGTGATTCAGTTTCCATTAAACTTGCTGGAAAAAGGCGCGGCAATAAACAAGAACCAGGTTAATAACACAAAATCTTTGCTACAATTCGCAAAAGAGAAAAACCTTGGTGTGCTTGTAAACCGTCCGCTAAATGCAATTGATAACAACAAAATTAACCGACTGGCTGATTTTTTTATTAAGGAAGATAGAAACAGGGAAGAAATCAACGATTTGATTTCCAAAATAAGCGAACTTGAGCAAAAACTGATTGACAAATATGTAAATAAGATGAATAAAAATTTCAGCGATATGAAGAGTCTTTTAGAATGTCTTTCTCTTGGTAAGATGCTTGAAAGCAATTATGATAAATTTGAAAGTCCAAATCATTTTATAGATATTAAAGGATATCATCTTATTCCAAGAGCAAATTTTGCAATCAATGAAATCGGTAAATTTTTCGAGAGAGACGATTTGCTCGAACATCTGCTTAATAATTTTGCGATTACGGTTAATATCACTTTAGATTCAATTGAGAGTGAATTGGCACGACAATGGAATGAAAATAATAAGCATCCGCACGATGAATTAAATAAATATTTAAATGATGAGCAAAGAGAATTTTCTCTATCTCAAAAAGCAATTGCATTTGTAAATTCTCTTAACGAAGTTTCATCAACTTTAGTTGGAATGCGAAAGGTAGAATATGTTAACGATGTTCTGGGAAGTATAAAATTCCAATCCTATGAAAAGTTAAGAGAATATTGGAATGAATAAAGCTGAATTAAAAAGATGGGAACCTTTAATGTTTTTACAGCATCTAATCAAAACCAAATTGGTATTGCTAAATAGGGTGAAATTTTAGATTTTTCTTTGTTTATTAGTGATAGATTTGTTAGTTTTTAGTTTAATAAAAAAAGCATAGTAATGATACTTCTCGCAATAATAATAATATTATCATATTTAGTTGGTTCAATTCCATCGGGCATAATTGTAAGTAAAGCAGTAAAAGGAATTGACATTCGCGAGCATGGAAGCGGCAATGCAGGCGGAACAAATGTTATGCGTGTGCTTGGCTGGAAACATGGGGTGCTTGTAATTTTACTAGATGCAATGAAAGGTGCTTTTGCAGTAGTTGTAGTTGCAAGACTCTTTTATGGTCCACTTCCGTTTGAAAATGTTTCCCCTTTCGATGATTTTACTTTAGTACAGATAATTGCTGGTGTTGCTGCAGTAGTCGGGCATGTGTGGACGGTGTTTGCTGGGTTCAAAGGCGGCAAAGGGATAGCAACAGCACTTGGAATGTTAATAATGATTATTACTGTTGAGATGTTAATTGCTCTTGGAGTGTTTATTCTTGTTGTCACTATATCAAGGTATGTTTCTCTTGGTTCATTAATTGCAGCCATTTCAATCCCCATCAGTTTAATTTTAAGAGAGAATGTTCTTAATGAACATGTTAGCGGTTACACAACTATACTTCCATTTGTAATATTTTTAGCATTTTTTGTAATTTACACTCATCGTAAAAATGTTGTTAAAATATTGAATGGAACAGAGAATAAACTTAATTTTAAGAAAAAACAGAAGTCTTAATTAGATGAAAGTCTCCGTACTCGGTGCCGGAGGATGGGGAACAACCCTCGCAATTTTACTTCATTATAATGGTCATTCCGTTACTCTGTGGGAATATCAAAAAAGTTACGCTAAAGAATTAATAAAAAAACGTATCAACTCGCTGTATTTACCTGGCGTTCAAATTCCTCAAGAGATAAATATAACTTATGACATTGAAGACGCAACTACAGATAAAAATTTAATTGTTCTCTCAACGCCCTCACAATTCTTAAGAGGAGTTGTGAAAAAAATAGATTATTCGAATATAAAAAATGCAATATTTGTTAGCGTTTCTAAAGGAATTGAAAAGGGCACCTTGATGACAATGGCGGAAATGCTGGTTGATGTTCATCCAAAATTAACTAAAGAACAAATAGGAGTCCTTTCCGGTCCAAGCCACGCCGAGGAAGTAAGCAGAAGAATTCCAACTGTTGTAACTGCTGCTTCGGAAGATGAGGAAACGTCAAAAACTGTTCAGGCAGCTTTCATGAATTCCTATTTTAGAGTTTATTCCTCAACAGATATTCTTGGAGTTGAACTCGGCGGTGCATTTAAAAATGTTATTGCAATTGGTGCGGGAATAATTGACGGTGCAGGTTTTGGAGATAATACAAAAGCTGCAATAATGACCCGCGGTGTTGCTGAAATTTCCCGTTTGGGTTTGGCAATGGGGGCAAAACCCGAAACATTCACCGGGCTTTCCGGTATGGGCGATTTAATTGTAACCTGTATGAGTAAACATAGTAGAAACAGGTACGTTGGAGAACAGCTAGGTAAAGGGAAAAAGTTAAAGCAGATATTAAAATCAATGGAGATGGTTGCCGAAGGTGTTGAAACAAGCCGTTCAACTTCTCAGCTTGCCAAAAAGTTTGATGTTGAAACTCCGATTACAAACGAAGTATATAAAATTCTTTTTGAAGATAAAGATCCCGTTAAAGCTACAAATGATTTGATGACACGGGGTATGAAGATGGAGTGATGGTCACTCCGTAATCCTTCCTCCAGGTAAAGATATTCCTTTTATTTTTCTGAACAGTGAAACCGCAAATGAATCAGTCATTCCTGAAACAAAATCATTTATGCTTAAAAGCCGTGTGTAAAGATCATCATTTTTTGCTGTTGTTATTCTTTTTGGAAGAAGATTAATTATTGCCTGATTCTTCGGTGATAAGTGTCCTTCATAGGATTCGTTGTAAGCATGAATGAAAGTATCAAGCAATCCGCCTAACACTTCATATCCGGCGACTTCTCTTTCAACCACACTTCGTGTACGGTAAATTTTATCAATAGAAATTTCAGTTATTGTTTTCAGAGTATTTGCATTTGGAATTATTGATATTAAATCATCTTCCAACTTTCCGGCAAGAATATTTTTTTCCTCTTCCAAAAAAGTATCAGCTAACTCATTCACCAAATCACTAATAGCTTTTGCTCTTAAATATCCTATTTTCTCTTTTTCATCTCTTCCCTTATAACCTTCTAAATCTTTCTTGTTTACTAATGGAATAATCAATTCTTCAGTTTCGGCAAATGATATCAAACTCAGTCTAAATCCATCTTCAAGATCCATAATTCTGTAACAAATATCATCGGCAGCTTCCACAAGAAAAGTTAACGGATGTCTGCACCACCAATAATCATCTACATTTTTTTTATAATCCAAACCCGTTGCTTCTGCAACTTCTTTAAATATTTTTTTCTCCGCCTGAAAGAATCCATACTTTTTATATGCTTTTTTCTTTTTTAATTTTATTAACGTTTCAGGTGTAAAAGATTCTTTGGGGTATTTAGTGAAAGCACCAAGCGTTGCGTAAGTTAATCTTAATCCACCTTTAACATCTGGATTTTGCAGTTTGGTTACTATCCTAAAACCCTGGGCATTACCTTCGTAATTGATTAGATCGTCCCATTTTTTTTCATCATTAATTAATCCTTCAAATTCTTTTCCATTTCCGTTCTTAAAAAATTCAGCAATTGCATCTTCGCCCGAATGACCAAACGGTGGATTACCGATATCGTGCGCAAGACACGCTGCTGCAACAATCTCTCCAAAGTGAAATTTTGTAAACTCTTTTTTTAGTCTTGTATCTCTTTCAAGAATGCGCTCCCCAACAAGGTTTCCAAGCGATCTTCCTACAACCGAAACTTCAAGACTGTGAGTTAGTCGCGTATGGACAAAATCGCTTTCCGGTAAAGGAAACACCTGCGTTTTATCCTGCAGTCGTCGGAATGCCGGGGAGAAAACAATTCGATCAAAGTCTTTCTGGAATTGACTTCTTCCATCCAATGAATTGTTGGAAGTTGTTTTTTTTATACATAGCCGGTTATCGTTTAATAATTTTTTCCAGTTCATATTAAAAGTTAATCATTTTTGTTTATAAATAATCTAAAACCATTTTGTATTGAGTTTACTTAATGCTTAGTTTATTTTTAATTACATGAATTCCAAAAATGAAAAAATTCTAAGTCAGTCTGTTCAATATATAAAATCAGTTGGACCTAAACGTGCAGAAGCTTTTAAAAAGATTGGGATAAAAACCGTTAAGGACTTGCTATTTTATTTTCCATCGCGCCACCTCGATAGAACAACTGTCTTGAATGCTGCAAAAGCTTATGGTTATGTAATGAACGGTTATGATGGTGAAGTTACAGTAATTGCAAAGGTTGTCGATAAAGAAAAAAAACGATTTGGTAAAAGGGAATTGTTTAAGGTACAATTCCGTGATTCAACCGGATTTTTTGAGTGTATATGGTTTCAAGGAACAAAATATTTTTATTCTGTATTCAACGAAAATGATATTTATGCAATATCATCCAAACCGGAAATAAGTAAGCATGGTAATCTTCAATTCATTCATCCTGATTTTGATAAAATAACCGAAGAAGAATCCAACAACTTTTTACACACAAGTAAGATCATTCCGTTTTACAGGATACCAAAAGAATTAAAGAAAGGTTATATCGGCGATCTAAGTTTACGCAAGATTATTAATTACACAGTTGAAAATTATGTGGATTATTTGGATGAGACGCTTCCGGCTGAAATCATAAAAACGAATGAGCTATTGAGTATCGATAAAGCGGTTAGATTTTATCATTTTCCCGAAAGCAAAAATTTATTTGAAGCAGCAAGGCAGCGATTTAAATTTGAAGAATTATTCTATCTTGAGATTCTCGTTGCTTTACGTAAACATAATTATCAAACAAAACTTACCGGGAATAAGATGAGCATAAAAACAAATCTTGTTTCCGATTTTATCAATACGCTTCCATTCGAACTAACTAAAGCACAGTTAAAAGTATTAAGTGAAATAAAAGATGATATGCTTTCTGAAAAGCCGATGAACAGATTACTTCAGGGAGATGTTGGCAGTGGTAAAACAATTGTTTCTTTAATTGCTGCTCTAATTGCTGTCGATAACGGGTTCCAGGCAGCTTTAATGGTACCAACTGAAATTCTTGCCGACCAGCATGCTAAATCAATTTCTGTAATGATGAAAAAACTTTTGTCATCACATAATGAAAAAGAAGTTAAGGTAAGCTTATTGATAGGCGGACAGAGAAAAACTGAGCGTGATAAAAACCTTTCCGATATTGAATTAAACGAAGCTGATATAATTATTGGTACTCACGCATTATTTGAAAAAACTGTTAAGTTTAATAATCTTGGTTTAATAGTAATTGATGAACAGCACAGGTTTGGTGTTAAACAAAGATCACTTTTACAAAGTAAAGGTAAAACGCCCGATGTACTTGTAATGAGCGCAACCCCCATTCCAAGAACATTATCAATGACGGTTTACGGTGATCTTGATGTTTCGGTAATTGATGAATTGCCTAAAAACCGCAAGCCCATCAAAACGGTTTTGCGAAGTGAAAGTAAACTCCCGGAAATATATAAGTTTATAACTGATAAGCGGAAAGAAGATTACCAAACTTTTATTGTTTATCCTTTGGTTGAAGAATCGGAGAAACTTGATCTTAAAGCTGCCATAGATTATTATGATCGGTTAAAAGAAACTTATCTAAACAAACTAAAAATAGGGTTGATACATGGAAAAATGAAATGGCAGGATAAAGAAGAAGTAATGCTACTCTTCCTAAAAAAAGAATTTGATGTACTCATATCAACAACAGTAATTGAAGTTGGTATAGATATACCAAATGCTAATATTATTTTAATTAATGATGCTCATCGTTTTGGCTTATCACAACTTCACCAGCTAAGAGGCAGAGTTGGCAGAAGTGATAAACAAGCGTATTGCATACTTGTTACAAAAGATGAAATAGTATCGAAGCAACGGCAAGGCGAACTGGAATTAGATTACTTATCATCAACACAACTGGAAAAGTATAAAGCAACTATAAGATTGCAATCTATGGTTAAAAGCAATGATGGTTTTAAAGTTGCTGAAATTGATTTAAAATTAAGAGGTCCTGGAAATATTTTTGGAACGGAACAAAGTGGTTTTCCGGATTTAAAGTATGCTGATTTAGCAGAAGATTATGAATTAATTTTTAAAACAAAAAAAATTACGTTCGAAATAATAAAAAAAGATCCGGAGCTATTGTTGCCCAATAATAAAATTGTAAAGGAAAATTTAGTATTACATTATTCCGAAAGTCTAAAGTATGCAAAGACAGCTTAGTGTCTCCAAATCACCCACACATCCCAAACTACTATAAACAGCTTACTTAATCCACATCGTTAATTAAAACAAAAATTAAACGAGTATTATTTTTTACACTGAAATGAGTTATTGATTAATAAAAATCATTAATGCATTAATATTTTTTAAATAAAAGCATAAAAAAAAAAATTAAACTAAGTTTAAAACTCATTGACAAAGAAATTATAATAGTTATATTTGTTAAAAAAAAAATTAAAGGATAGAAAATTATATCAAAAAATTTTAAACGTCGCTTGAATGTTGCACTTGCATACAATGTGAAACCTGAAAGTGATACTTTCACTGAAATCCTACCCCCAAATCGTTCCGATAATTTTACTCAACCAGAAAGTGTTGTTGAAATTTATGCTGAGTGGGATACGTGGGAAACTATTAATGCTTTAAAAGATGCGATAGAGGTTTTTCACAATGTTACTCTTATAGAAGCAGACAATAATGCATTTGAAAAGTTCAAGCTAAGCAAACCTGATATAGTTTTTAATATTGCTGAGGGATTTAACAATTTAAGCCGCGAATCTCAAATACCAGCAATGCTTGATATGCTCAATATACCTTATACAGGTTCGGATGCTTTAACCTTAGGAATATGCCTTGATAAAGCGCGAACTAAAGAGATACTTTCTTATTACAAAATTCCAAATGCAAATTTTATATTATTAGATAAATATACACCGCTCACGAATCATTCAATAGAATTTCCTTCAATAGTTAAACCGGTTTCTGAAGGATCGAGCAAAGGAATTTTCAATTCATCTATTGTTAGAAATTATGATGAGTTAAATGCTGAGATAAAACGTATTGTTGATGAATATGACCAGCCAGCAATTATTGAAGAATTTCTTCCTGGAAAAGAATTTACTGTTGCTTTAATTGGGAATGGAGATAACACAGAAATTCTTCCTATAGTAGAAATTAAGTATGAAAATTTTCCCGAAGACGTGGAACATCTTTATTCATACGAAGCAAAGTGGATTCTTGATACAAAGGATAATGTATTTGATGTGTTTGAATGTCCAGCTGCAATTGATAAGGATCTTGAAAAACAAATCAATGATACCGCTCTTCGAACCTATAATATATTAAGATGTAAGGACTGGAGTCGAATAGATATCCGACTTGATAAAAACGGGACTCCAAATGTAATTGAAATAAATCCCTTACCGGGGATAATGCCTGATCCTACTGAAAATTCGAGTTTTCCGAAAGCAGCACGTGCTGCAGGGATTAATTACAATGAAATGATACAAAGAGTTTTATTAGAAGCGTGTAAAAGGTATAATTTGGTATGAAGATTGATACTAAGATATTAATCTGTTACAATGCCCCCGTAACTTTATTTTCTGTTTACAACGGCAAACCAGTTAACGAGGGTAATAAAGATGAAGACCTTTCAGAAAAAAACTTTTTGAAAGAATTGGGCAATATCAGGAAAACATTAAAAAAATATTTTGCTCACGTAGAAACTTTAGCAATAGACAGAGAAGTGCAAAAAGCATTTGATGGAATTAATTCATTTGCTCCTGATGTAATATTTAATTTTGTTGAGTCAGTTGAAGGCATTACTACTTACGAATACTGCATTGCGGGTTTATATGAATTACTTGATTATTGTTATACCGGCTGCGATCCTATATCGTTGGGTAACTGCCTGAATAAAGCAGGGACAAAAGATATTTTGCGATCATTCGGAATTAAAACTCCCGGCTACCAAACATTAAAACCAAATTCACGGTTTACTAAGAATGACATAACTCTAAACTTTCCTATTATTTTAAAATTAATAAAAGAAGATGCCAGCATAGGAATATCAGAGTATTCTGTTGTTAACAATTATACAGAGTTGAGAAAACAATTTAAGTTTTTATCCAAAACTTATAAGCAGGAAATAATTCTTGAGGAATATATTATAGGGAGAGAGTTAAACATTGCAATTTTAGGCAATCGTCCGCTCCCTTTATCGGAAATTAAATTTGATGGGCTGCCATCATCATTACCAAAGATAGTTACTTACGAAGGCAAATGGATTGAGAACAGCGTTTATTATAATCATACAAAGCCTGTTTGCCCCGCTGCACTTAGTGAAGTCACACTACGTAAAGTAAATAAAATTGCAATGGATGCATTCAAAGCTTTGAACTGCCGTGATTATGCAAGGATAGATATTAGATTGAACAACAAAGGCATTCCTTATGTTATTGAAGTAAATCCGAACCCCGATATCTCAACCGATTCGGGTTTTGCACGAGCTGCTAAAGCAGATGGAATCCATTATTCGGGTATACTCTGTACATTAGCCAATTATGCATTAGAAAGAAAAAAGAAAAATGATACGCAAGTTAAAGCCGGATGATGTAAAAAATATTGATGCTATATTAAATAACATCGCTAACTTTAACGAGGCAGAAGTTAGTGTTGCTATGGAATTGGTTAATGCCGCCGCTGCAGATGCTGAACAGTCAGATTATAATGTTTTTGTTTTTGAAGAAAAAGGGGAGGTAATTGGATATCACTGCACCGGCAAACGTCCTTTAACTGATGCAGTGTACGACTTGTACTGGATTGTTACTGATCCAGGGCACAAAAACAAAGGAATTGGTAAAACTTTATTAACACATGCCGAGCAGTTTGTTATACAGCTTAAAGGAAGATGGTTGTTAATTGAAACTTCTTCTAAGGATAGTTACCAAGGGGCAAGAAATTTTTATTTGAGAAATAACTACAGTATAATTTCAGAAATAAATGATTTTTATACTTTGGGGGAAAGACTAATTGTTTTTGGAAAATATTTTAATAATAAGAATAACTGAGGAACCACTATGGAAACGTGGCAAAATATGATAAGGGAGAGTGTTCACACTGTTGATGAACTTGTGGAAAAATTTAATATCGACCGGGAAGTTGCCAAGGATCTCGATGAATTTTTCCAGGCACGCATCAACCCTTACTATCTTAGTTTAATCCGTTATCCGGGAGATCCCATCTGGCTTCAATGTGTACCCGATAAAATTGAGCTGGATGATTTTGATGCGATGGAAGACCCGCTAATGGAAGAAGCAATGAGCCCAGTGCCCAATATAACTCATCGTTATCCCGATCGCGCATTGTTTCTTGTTACAAGCCAGTGCGGAATTTATTGCAGGTTCTGTACAAGGAAAAGGAAAGTCGGCGATTATGAAAAGATATCTATGAAAGGTTTGGAGTCTGCATTTAAATATTTGGAAGAACATACTGAAATAAGAGATGTTATTCTTTCAGGCGGCGATCCGCTTATGTTAACCGATACGATGCTTGAGAAAATATTAAAACGATTGAGAGAAATTGAGCACATTGATATTATACGACTTGGGACAAGAATGCCGGTTGTTCTCCCGCAGAGAATTACTCCGAAACTTTGTAATATGTTAAAGAAATATCATCCGGTTTATGTTAACACTCATTTTAATCATCCATGGGAAATTACGGATGAAAGCTCAAGAGCATGTGAGTTGCTTGCCGATAACGGTGTTCCTGTTGGCAACCAGATGGTAATAATGAAAGATATTAATGATGACCCGCCTATCGTTAAAGAATTAATGCAAAAACTTCTGAAGATAAGAGTGCGTCCTTACTACATGTACATGGCTGATGAAACAAAAGGTGCAAACCATTTTCGTACTTCTATTAATACTGGAATGAAGATAGTTGAAGCATTGCGCGGGCACACAAGCGGTTTAGCAATTCCGCACTTTGTGATTGATGCCCCCGGCGGCGGCGGAAAGATACCCCTGCTGCCAAATTATGTTCTTCATATGGATGAGGAGAAAATCATCTTAAGGAATTACCAGAACAAAGTTTACTCATATAAAAACTACGCAGATAAAAATAATCCGGACGGCTACAAAAGCAATAAGAGGAAAAAAACAAAAGCTGTTAAGAAACGTGTGGCTAAAAAGAAAAAAGAAGTACTAGTTTTTGATGAAGTAGAAAGTTAAGAATTTAGAAGCGATCGAAAGTTTTTATTTTTTTTGTTTTATTCATTACCAGACAAATTAGCAGATACAAGTTCCAGAATATCTTTCTCTAAAGTTTCAAAAGGCATTTCAATTATCCTGCCTATTTCCTCCCCCGCTTTATAAAAGATGAAGGTTGGCACAAAGTCAATATCCAATCCTTCAACTTCATTTTCTAATCCCTCCTTATCTCTATTTACATTTATCAAAGTTACTTTTTCTTTTGGAAAATTTATCTCATCTAATATTTTATAAAAATGCGGGACTTCCGTTCTGCTATCGCTGCACCATGTTCCCATTACTATTTTAATATCAACATCTTCTAATTTTACTTTTAATTTTTCAACATCCATACTATCAACATCATACATCTTATATTCTGAGTTCCACCACCAGCTAAAGTTTGTATCATTAAATGCTTCTAAAGTTGTATGACCGATGAGCATTGGTTTATCAGTTTTATCATCTGTTGTGATAGTATTGAATTTTTGTGCGTACAGATTCGCGCAAAAAACTATACCTGCAACTATCCAAAATAATTTACGAATCATATCCCTCATTGTTAATTTTGTTTCTTCTTACATCAATTCCCCAAAGTAGTTTATTCCTTAATGTTTCGAAGTAAGTTGTTACAGAGGTGTGAACTAATTTAAGTGGTTTAACGCTTTTAACAATTTTAATTTCAAGTGGCGGCGGGATGTGATATACTCTCTGTCCGTCGCAGCTAATTTGTATTTCAATGTGAGGCGAATCTGCTTTAATAACAATCTCCTGCTCACTCGATAATACCAATGGACGCATTGTTAAACTGTGCGGTGAGATAGGAGATAATGTAATTGCACCAGCCGATGGACTAACAACAGGCCCTCCAGTAGAAAGCGAATAACCCGTTGAGCCGATTGGTGTCGCAATTATAACTCCATCCGCAGAAAAAGTGGAAACATATTCTCCATCAACTTGTGCTGTTATCTCAATCATTTTGGGCCAGCCGCCTTTATCTATAACAATATCATTTATTGCAATTAATTTTTCCACAGGATAGGTATCGCAATCCGCGGTAAGTACCATTCTCTCCTGAATTTGATAATTGCCCTCTTTAATATCTTTTATAATAATATCCATTTGAGAGATATCAACTTCAGCAAGGAAACCAAGTTTCCCAATGTTTAATCCAAGAACAGGTTTGTCATACGAAAGAGCATGATAAGCTGTTGCAAGCATTGTACCGTCGCCGCCTATTGATATGATCAGATCACTTTTTTTATATATCTCTTTATCATCGCTTAAAAAATCTTCATCTAATTCTATTTTGAGTTTGCTCTTATCCTCCAGTAGGGTTTTGGTAAGAAGGTATTCGAGGTTATTTTTTTTCAATTCTTTAATAAAAGATGAAACAACACTAAATACATTTTCTTTAGTTATGTTAGCTATTATTCCTATTAACATATCTATTCTTTTTCTTGATTTTCTTTGTTTGGTTTGTGCTCTGGTTTTTTCTCTTTAGCAGATTCCTCAACATAAAGCACTTTCAATTGCGTAAGCGATTCGGATAGAAACTTTTCCTCCTGCTCAGAGAGATTACCCTTTGTTTTTTGGTTCAGCATATCAAGTGTATCTATAGATAGCTTTGCATATTCCAGGTTTTTATCGAGTGTATCAGAAACAGGATTTTTAACTTTTCCTAATGATATCATAGCCATTTGCTGGTTTTGTAAAACGAGCTGCATAAATAGCTGTGTAATATTTTTTTCGTCCATCATTACAATACGATTTTTAAATTATAAAATTACAACATTTAAAGGATATATACTTTGGAGAGACTGAATAACCGGACGAAATTTATCTTAATTTTCCCAATTTAATTTTCAAAAATAATTTAAAATGATAGGTAAGATTTAAAATTGAGATGGGTGAATTGAATTAAACCTATTGATTTCTATATCCAAAAATATTCAATTTTCCGATCTTTGTTGATGACTTTTTGCTTCACTAAAATTAGACAAATTGGATTTAGTTACTCCGTTAACAATTCATTGTAAAATGCTGAATATTGATTCGCAATAGTTTCCTCATTAAATTTATTTAGGGCAGTTTCCCTGCATTTTTCTTTCATTTTCAGAAGCAATTCGGAATCAGAAAGTAAGGCAACTATTCCCGCGGCAAGATCTTCCGAAGATTTTAACTCGGCAAGATATCCATTTTTTAAATGCTCAATCATATCCGGCATTCCGCCTGTATTAAATGCCACCACAGGTGTTCCGCAAGAAAGTGATTCTATAACAGTGTTTGGTAAATTATCCTGTAACGAAGGTGCAACATAAATATCTGCCGCATTATAACAATCAACCAATTTATTTTCGTTAGTTATTTTTCCTAATATATGAACCTGGAATGGGATTTCACTTAAATCCATTCCCCCCGTCAAACCTATGATAACAATATTTGTATTTACAAGATATTCACGTTTGTATTCGCTGATTATTTTTAGTGCGGAAATAAGATATCTCAATCCTTTCCTTTCATTAGTTAATTCCATTGCGCCAAAAAGTATTAGACTCTTGTCTATGGGTAAATTTAATTTTTCACGTGAATTTAATTTTTCATCAGGCTTGAAAATTTCCGTATTAATCGGGTTAGGTATTGTTTGAATTTTTTTATTGTGGAAAAGTGAACTTTTTTTCGCCTCTGAATTAAGCCAATTACTGGGTGTTACAACCCTAAAATTCAAATCCTTATAAGCTGTACTTTTGGTACTATAAATCTCACGTGAATAATCATACTCTTTCCTAAATCTTAGTGATGGACAATTCCCGCAATTATCTAAAAATTTTTCACAACCATGATTATAATGGCAGCCACCCGTAAATGCCCACATATCGTGCAATGTAAAAACCAATGGTTTTTTTAATGCTGCTAATAACGAAATAGATTTTAAGGAAAGGAATCCTTCATTTATCCAATGTAAATTTATTACATCAGCTTCTTTTACTAAGTCATTATTAGATAAATTCATTCCAAAATTAGGAAATGTAAATCTTTCCCTTTTACTCAGACTTAAAGTTTTAAACGTTAGCTTATCTAAAAACACCCTGATATAACGTTTTGTCTTATCAAAAGGAGTTTGGACTAAAGATATAACGCTAGAATTATTAGTAAGTTTTGATTGTACTAAAAACTTGGATTTTATTCCCGATTTTAATTGGGCTTGGTGAATACGCAATCCTGCAATTGCAGCACCACCATCAATATCCGATGTACTGAGATGAACAACTTTTAGATTCATTTGTTTTAAGCTATTCTTGTTTCTAAAATACTGAGGATTTAATCTTTGCTATTACAGAAGGTAGAAATTTGAGTTTTAAGATATCTCTTTTCATAAATTTGATCGATTTCTTTTCCATTTCTTCAAAAATGATTTCTTTAAACCTTTCAATACCTTTCTTAGCCACAACCAATGCAAACGAATGTTTTTTTTCTATGGTTGCAAATACCCAGGCAAGTAAATATTCTCT
>JBATTD010000411.1:0-1790 GCA_049670345.1 Ignavibacteriaceae bacterium | reverse complement strand
GGGTTTAACGGCAGTTTTTATCCGGGTACTTTTGTTGCCTCATCAAGTGTTAGATCGAATACTACATTCGAATCAACAAACATATTTTTTAATGAGATGAATGCATACAGGGAAGGAATTCCTGAAGAAGATCTTGATTTCACAAAAAATGCACTTATAAAATCAAATGCAAGAAGATTTGAAACACTCGGTGCATTAAGAGGAATGCTTGATAATATTGCAAAGTACGATCTTTCGTTTGATTATGTTAAAGACCGTGAAGATGAGGTGAGAAATATGACACTGGAAGAACACCGCATGCTCGCACAAAAATATATCAATACCGATATAATGACTTGTGTTATTGCCGGTGATGCGAAAACTCAATTGAAAAAATTGAAAGACCTTAACATGGGCGAACCAACTCTTCTTGATAAGGAAGGTAATATTGTAGAGTAATATTTGGTGTAATAGTATTTTAATGGCTGTTCAGATGATGATTTTGGGCAGCCATTTTTTATTTATTGTTTTAATAAATTCATTGAATATCAGCTTATATCTGATTAATTTAGAAATGAGTTCTTTTTAAGTGTTACGCTAATATCACTTTCGGGCAAATTTTATGAAGGAATTTTTCAGCGTCGAAGAGGTCGCAAATCTTTTAAACATCAGTCATTCGGGTGTTCTTTACCATATTAATACTGGTAAACTAAAAGCTACACAGGTAGGAAAAATTTATGTTATCACCCAGGCAGATTTTGGGGATTTTCTGAAACATCACAGGAAAGGCAAAAAGAAAGTAAAGAAATCAGCACAAACCAAATTAAAATTTGATTAGCAATTACTCATTACTAAATGCTAATAACTTTTCCCGGTAGGAAATCAATTCTTCTTCACTTACCCCGGCAAATTTTTTAATGTTGTAACAGTAAGCAAACACAATTGGAATCACAAGGTTTTTATTGTCACCGTAAAACCTATCAATCGAAGTTATCATATCAGCCATGGTAATATCACCGGGTTTGTCTTCTTTTAAAAGAGAATAATATTCTTCGCGGCAGCTTAAGCTATCAATTAATGGCTTCTTAAGCTTTAGCAATCTTAATCTCTCCAATATACCGCTTAGATAAATATCTTTAGAATCATCGTTTAGTATATACGGATTACCCATAGAATTCCAGGCGTAACCGTTCTCGGCGCCTTTTGTCAATCTTTTATCCTGTGGTAAAAAGCAAATTGCAAAAGACAGTGTTATGATGATGATCAGTATATTTGATTTGATTCGCATTCAGGTAATAATTGAAATATGTCACATAATCTTAATATAAAAATAGTAAATTACATTATAACAATTTCTTCACTAAGTGAGGATTAAAATGGCTTCACATCTATTAAGTAAATCTTCCTTTATTAAAGGGCTTCAGTGCGAAAAGCATCTCTTCCTCTATAAATATCATTACGGCGAAATGGATGAGTTTTCTGAAATGCAGAAAGCAATTTTCCATCGTGGTACCGATGTTGGTGTACTTGCACAAAAGCTTTTTCCTGGCGGCACAGATGGAACAGAAGGTTCACCGCCCGCATATAAAAAAGGCTTAAAGAAAACAGGTGAGTTAATTCAGCAGGGCGGAAAGATAATTTATGAAGCAGCATTTCAGTTTAATGAAGTCCTTTCAATTGCTGATATTGTAGTAAAAGAAAAAGATAAGTGGAACATTTATGAAGTAAAAAGTTCAACTTCAATTTCAGAAACTTATTTAAATGATGCGGCACTTCAGTATTATGTAATCTCAAATTCCGGAATTGAAATA
>JBATTD010000410.1:0-3893 GCA_049670345.1 Ignavibacteriaceae bacterium | reverse complement strand
GAATTAAAAACTGTATTTAAGGTGATAGATTTACAGGCGATGAAACTTGATGATAAAATGTTTTCAACACCTCCCGGGTTTACAAAGTTTAATATGCCAAATATGCAGAATATGAAATAATCTTTATACCGCCCTCTTGTTTCGATAGGAGGGCAGAATTATTGCAATTCATCTAATCATCCATTTCTTGACTTTTGCCTTCCTTACCATTAGCTTTGTAAACTTTTTTAGAAATGATTTTGGATACGGAGAAAAATAAGTGAAGCAGGAAAAAATAACCCGATTTATTCGTACGGAAGATGCGGATCGCAAATGGTATCTCGTTGATGCTCAGGATGTAGTGCTTGGTCGTATGGCTACAGAAGTTGCAAAGATCATAAGAGGTAAGAATAAAGCTATATTTACCCCTAATATGGATACAGGTGATTTTGTTGTGGTTATCAATGCAGACAAAGTTAAACTGACTGGTAAAAGAGAAACTCTTAAAACCTATGTTCGCCACAGCGGGTATCCGGGCGGACAAAAGGTTACTACCTTTCAGGAGATGATAGAGAAAAAACCTGAATTTGTTATACAGAATGCCGTTAAAGGTATGCTGCCTAAAAACCGGCTCGGAAGAAAATTGATAAAAAAATTAAAAGTATATGCCGGCGAAGATCATCCGCATACGGCACAAAAACCCGAAACCTTAATTCTAACGGAGAAATAATGACCGATAAGATTTATATTGGCAGAAGAAAAACTTCGGTTGCTAGAGTAATTTTAAGAAACGGAAACGGAAAAGTTACGGTTAACAAAAGAGAGTTTGAAAAAGCATTCCCTCAATTAACAAACAGAGACGATATTTTATCTCCGTTAAAACTAACTGAAACTGATGACAAATATGATGTCTTTGTTAATGTTAATGGCGGAGGTACTACGGGTCAGGCACAGTCAATTAGATTAGGTATTGCACGTGCTTTAATTGATATTAATCCTGATTTTAGACCAAAGCTTAAAATTGAAGGTTTATTAACAAGAGACCCAAGAATGGTTGAACGTAAAAAATACGGACAACCGAAAGCAAGGAAGAAATTCCAGTTTTCTAAGAGATAATATTTTAACAATAATTCATACTTTCTGATTTACCTCCTGTGTCCCGACAAATCGGGATGAAAGGTAAAGTAGATGAAAGTAGAAGTAAACAACAGGAGTAATATTATGAGTAAGGTTGAATTAATTCAGCTTATTAAATCAGGTGCGCACTTCGGGCACTTAACCCGCCGTTGGAATCCTAAAATGAAACCATATATTTTTATGGAGAAGAATGGGATTCACATCATTGACCTCAAAAAAACACAAAAACTGTTGGATGAAGCGGCCGAAAAAATTAATCAGCTTGTATCCGACGGAAAATCAGTTCTATTTGTTGGCACAAAAAAGCAGGCGAAAACTGTTATTGAAACGGAAGCAAGAAAATGCGGTGCAAACTGGGTGAGTGAAAGATGGCTTGGAGGTATGCTAACAAACTTTTCTACTATAAGAAAGAGTGTAAAAAGACTTCACAACATCGAAAAGCAGGAAACGGATGGAACGTTTGAGAAGATCACAAAGAAAGAGATTCTTTTCTTATCAAGAGAGGCTGGTAAATTGAAAAAAGTTCTTGGTGGTGTGGAATCCATGAACAAACTTCCAGGTGCACTTTTTATAGTTGATATCAGAAAGGAATCGATCGCAGTTAAAGAAGCACGCAAATTGAACATACCTGTTTTTGCAATTGTTGATACAAATTGTGACCCCGATGAAATAGGCTACGTTATCCCTGCAAATGATGACGCTGTTAAAACAATTGAACTTATTACCTCCACAGTGGCTGATGCGATTTTAGAAGGTGAGTCAAAACTTAAAGAGAAAAAAGCTGAGGAAGCTGCCGATAGAGAAAGAGTAAAAAAGGAACGTGAAAAAGAAAAAGAAGAAGAAAAGAAACAAATAGAAGCTGAAAGAGCAGCAAAAAAAGCCGAAAAAGAAAAAGCAGCTAAAGAGAAAAAAGAAATAGAAACTGAAAAAGCTGGTGATGAAGGTAAAAAAGATGCAAAAAAAGCTAATGAAGATAAAAAGGCTGTAAAATCTGAAGAATCTGTTCATGAGGAAAAAGTAGAAAAAGTAAAAGCTGGAAAAGGTAAAGATGAAAGCGAAGTAAAAGAAGAAAAATCATCATCAGATTCAGAATAAAATATTAAACTGATATGGAGACAAAAGTAATGAAAATAGGTGCTCAACAAGTAAATGAGTTAAGAAAAAAAACCGGTGCCGGTATGATGGATTGCAAAAAAGCTCTTACCGAAGCTGACGGAGATATGGAAAAAGCAATTGAGATCCTTCGTAAAAAAGGTGCCGCCGTTGCATCTAAAAGAGCCGAGAGATCAGCTAACGAAGGTTTGATAGTAACAAAAATCTCCGATGATAGAAAACATGGTGCTATTGCCGAAGTAAATTGCGAAACTGATTTTGTTGCAAAAAACAATGACTTTGTTAATCTTGCTAATGAAGTAATTGAAGCCGTATTTAACTCTCAACCTGCTTCGGTGGATGAGCTTCTTGATAAGAATTCTGCTTTAAAAGAGAAAGTGATCGAAGTACTTGGAAAAGTTGGAGAAAAAGTTGAAATCTCAAGAGTAGCAGATGAAGAAGCATCGAATGGAATTCTTGTTGATTATATTCATATGGGTTCTAAACTTGGTGTGCTTATTAAGTTTGATGATGTAACAGAATCTGCAGATGATATGTTTAAACTTGGTAAAGATGTTGCAATGCAGGTTGCAGCTATGAAGCCGATGAGCGTCTACCGTGAAGATATTCCTAAAGAAACCATTGAAAAAGAAATTGAGATCTATAAAGAGATTGCTCGTAAAGAAGGTAAACCCGAACAAATTCTTGAAAAAATTGCAACAGGTAAATTGAATAAATTTTATCAGGAAAACTGCCTTGTGGAACAATCTTATATTAAGGATAATTCTAAAACAGTTGGCGATCTTATTAAAGAGTTTAACACAAAACACAGCTCCGAAGTAAAGATAGCATTGTTCCATCGCTTTCATTTAGGTGATGAAAATAAATAAAAATTAAATTAAAAGTCTTAACAATGTTAAGACTTTTTTTTTATATTTACTGCGTAAATTATATGGCAGGCAGAGAGAAGAAAATTTTCAGACTCAAAATTTCTCATTAAAAATTACATTTTTATGGAACAATTAAAATATAAGAGAATTATCTTAAAACTTAGCGGCGAATCACTTATGGGCACAAAAGGATTTGGAATCGATAGCAAAGTATTGGAATTTTTCGCTATGGAAGTAAAAAAAGTCCACGATTTAGGAGCTGAAGTAGGATTAGTTATCGGCGGCGGAAACATTTACAGAGGATTAAGTGCCGGTTCACAGGAAATTGACAGGGCATCAGGCGATTATATGGGAATGCTTGCAACGATGATAAACTCACTTGCACTACAGAATGCGATTGAAAAAGCCGGGATTACTACAAGATTAATGAGTGCAATTAAAATGGAAGCCATTGCCGAACCATACATCCGTAGAAGAGCAATAAGGCATCTTGAAAAAGGACGCGTTGTAATTTTAGGTTCGGGCACAGGTCATCCATATTTTAGTACGGATACGGCTGCTTCCTTAAGAGCCGTTGAAATTGGTGCCGATGTTATAGTTAAAGGAACAAGGGTTGATGGTGTTTTTGACAGCGATCCGGAAAAAAATAATGATGCTGTAAAATTTGATTCAATAACCTACATGGATATTCTTAAGAAAAATTTGAGGATAATGGATTTAACTGCCGTTAGTCTTTGCAAGGAAAATAATTTACCTATGATAGTTTTCAATATGGATGTACCGGATAATTTATAT
>JBATTD010000409.1:0-4578 GCA_049670345.1 Ignavibacteriaceae bacterium | reverse complement strand
TCAGCTAGGTTAATTAATTTTGTTTATATTTTACTTAACATAATTCTAATTTTATTTTAAAAGGGAATCGTAGTGATGAATAAAGGAAATGACGACTTTCAATATTCTGATCTCCCCGAACCGCATCGGGCGAGAACAAAACAGATACTATCAAAGTATCCCGAAGTACGACAACTGATAACCAGGAATCCCGCAAGTTTTTTACTTATCATATTTATTGTAGGACTGCAGCTAACTGTGGCCTTTTTATTGCGTGAACAACCATGGTGGCAGGTACTTATTGCAGCGTTTCTAATCGGTGCATTTGCAAATCATGCGCTGTATGTTCTTATTCACGAAGCAGCACACAATCTCATTTTTAAAAAGCGGGCGTTAAATTTAATCTCAGGCATTATTGCAGATATTCCCAACGTGGTTCCGGGTTCGGTTTCATTCCGAACTTATCATTTAAAACATCATTCATATCAAGGCGATTATTACCTCGATGCAGATCTTCCTTATAAATGGGAAGCAAAATTATTCGGTCATTCTGCACCAGGTAAAATGTTGTGGGAATTATTTTTCCCGTTCCTGCAGGCACTCCGTCCGCTAAGATTAAAAGGAATTGAGTTTATGAATATGTGGACGATAATCAGTTGGATTATAATATTTTCTACCGATGTGCTGATAATTTATTTCTTCGGACCAATCGCATTTCTATACCTGGTTTTTTCATTATTCTTTTCTATTGGATTTCATCCTCTGGGTGCAAGATGGATACAGGAACATTTTCTTGTTGCTCCTCCGCAGGAAACATACAGCTATTATGGTCCGCTTAACATTGTTGCTCTAAATGTAGGTTACCACAATGAGCATCACGATTTTCAATCAATTCCGTGGAACAAACTTCCCGAATTAAAAAAGATGGCACCGGAATTTTACAATAACCTGTTTTATCATACATCCTGGATTAAACTCTGGCTAAAGTTTTTATTCGATCCCGGTCTGTCTTTATTCTCCAGGATGATTCGTAAAAACATGGAAAAATTAAAAATTGAAAATGCATAAATAAAAAATTATGGAAACAGGAAAACACTTATGCGCTAATTGCAGTTTTGACGCAGAAGATGATTCGGATTACTGTCCCCGCTGTGGAACTTTATTCATCGAAAACATAAAATGTGAAAATCATACAGAGAATGAAGGTGAAGGTGTTTGTGTAATTTGTAGTAACCCTTTTTGCGGCGATTGCGGTCATTCGGTTAAGAATATTTTTCTATGTAATGAACACGATGGTTATGAAATATATGAGGGTATGGCAAAAGTATTCGGCACTTCTGATGAGATACAAATTCATTATGTAAAAAGCTGTCTTGAGGAAAACTCATTTCATCCGTTTATCTATTCAAAAAAATCAACACCTATGCAATTAGGTGGGAATGATCAATCATTAATTAATATTTCCGGCAGCGGGGAAGAGAAAATAATAAACGAAATAAAACTTTTGGTCCCTTGCAGCGAAATTTTGGAAGCAAAGAAACTGATATCAGAAATAAATATTTAAAGCAAAAGGGTGATAATATGGAAGAAAATAAAGTTAACTGCGAACATGCATGTAAGAATACTTGCGAAGCTCTTAATCAAGCATTAAAAAAAGAAAACGGCATTTTGGAAATATACAATAGTGTAATTGATGAATGCAGCCTTCCCGAAGCAAAGTCACTTTTATCTGAATTGATGGATGAGAAAAAGAAAGTAGTTCAAAAATTGGAACAAAAACTTAATGAATTGCAAGAAAAATCTCACATAATAGATGATATAGTAGAGAGCTATAATAAGGAGGTTGAGTGAAATTTATTTTTTTAGTAAAAAATCTTCAGTTTACTTTTATATTACAATAGTAATAAATGATATTTTTACACTTTACGTCAGGGAAAATTTATTGAACATTCTGAGAGGAACCAGCAACTTTTCCTCACCACATAAATCTTCAAGACAAAATAAAAAACACCAAATTATTTTCGTTAAACTTTTTACAAGCATTAATTAAATACCGGCCACGATATGGATACAAACACAAATAAAAAAGTTTCATTTTTTCAACGGTTCTTAAGTTACACTGAAAAAGCAGGTAATGCTCTGCCGCATCCCGCAACAATATTTGCATCCTTTGCAGTAATAACTCTTGTAGTTTCATTTGTTGCATCATCATTAGGTTGGTTCGCTGTTCATCCAACAACGCAGGAAATAATTAGACCGGTAAACTTGCTTACTGTGGAAGGGTTGCACCGTATCATACTTGAGATGGTACATAACTATACGAGTTTTGCCCCGTTGGGAATTGTACTTGTGGCAATGCTGGGAATAGGAGTTGCAGAAGGCAGCGGTTTGATCAGTGCCCTAATAAGAATGCTGGTTTTATCCTCCCCGCAAAAATTGTTAACGTTTATCCTGGTTTTTTCCGGAGTGATATCCAATGTAGCAAGTGATGTTGGTTACGTATTATTGATACCATTAGGCGGTATAATTTTTATAGCTGTTGGAAGACATCCTTTGGTTGGTATGGCTGCAGCCTTTGCCGGGGTTTCAGGGGGTTTCAGTGCAAATTTATTGTTGGGAACAGTTGATCCGTTATTAGCAGGTTTATCTGAGGAAGCTGCAAGAATAGTGGATCCAACCTATACTGTAAATCCAACAGCAAATTATTACTTTATGTTTGTTTCAACTTTTATTATTGCCGCTGCGGGAACATGGGTTACAGAAAAAATAGTCGCACCGAGATTTGGAAAATATGAAGGTGAAGATACGGGGGAAAAGGTTGAAAAATTATCGTCCAATGAAAAGCGAGGACTTGTTTATAGTTTAATAACTGCAGTGATTGTTACTATCGTTATCCTTTGGGGTATTATTCCATCCGATGGATTTTTAAGAAGTGCAGATGGCGGCATTCTTAATTCACCAATAATAAAAGGCGTGGTTGCTTTATTATTTATTGTTGCTACTGCTATGGGTTTGGCTTATGGTTTTGGTTCCGGAAAGTATAAAAATGATTCGGATGTTGTTAATGGAATGGGAAAGGCAATGCAAACTCTGGGACTTTACCTTGTGCTTGTTTTTTTTGCAGCACAATTTGTTGCATATTTTAAATGGACAAATCTTGGTGTTATAATTGCAGTTAAGGGAGCTAATTTATTATCAGCTTCCGGGCTTGGTCTTATTCCTTTAATGATTCTTTTTATAATTCTTGCTGCATCAATTAATATGCTTATGGGAAGCGCTTCAGCAAAGTGGGCGTTAATTGCACCGATATTCATACCAATGTTTATGCTGCTGGGGTATTCACCCGAACTGACCCAGGTTGTTTACCGTATTGGTGATAGTGTTACAAATCTTATTTCACCAATGATGAGCTTTTTTGCTTTGATTATTGCATTCTTTCAGAAGTATGACAGTAAAGCCGGTATGGGTACAGTTATCGCTACAATGCTGCCGTACTCAATTATATTTTTTATTGTGTGGACTATACTGCTGATTGTCTGGATATTGCTGGGCTTGCCTATAGGTCCCGATGCAGGATTGTATTATAATGGTTAAGATGAGTTGAATTTAAAAACAAATTCTTTAACCGGGAAGACAGAAAAAACTTAATAATTGTCCAAAAAATCTCACAGAATTGATGATATAGATGAGAGTTATAAGAAGGAGGTTGAGTGAACAAGAATGAGTTTGACAACTCTCTGAACTTATGTTATATTTGCAATCCTAATTTTACATCGCGGGGTGGAGCAATTGGTAGCTCGTCGGGCTCATAACCCGAAGGTTGCAGGTTCAAGTCCTGTCCCCGCTACAAGCGCTACAGCAGAAATCCTGATTGATATATTCAGTCAGGATTTTTTTATTGAAATCAACCACTCACCCACAATAATTGTCAAATCACGCGATTTATTAGAAACTAAAGAACAACACTGCCCTACAACCCAACAAGGTGTTTTCTGTTATAATTTTGTAGAAAATCTGTAAGTGGTTATAAATTAATATGGATTCAGTTCCTTTAACCTCTCGAAACATAAAAAACCCTTGCTACATTCAGTATAGCAAGGGCGGTAAGTTAATTTTCTTATTGAAGCTTTACTTCATCAACATTTGTACACCTTCGCTCCTCACTTGCAGGCAGATCCTATCGAAGGAGGACCAGTTTCTTAGTCTCAACAAAGTTGCCGGCAGTTAGAGTATAGAAATATACACCACTCGATATTCCTCTTGCATCAAATTGAACTTCATAAATACCAATAGACTTTTCTTCATTAACTAGTGTTTCAATTTCATTTCCTAGTATATCAAATACTTTTAATACTACATTGGAAGATTGTGGAACAGAGTATTTTATCCTCGTTGTTGGGTTAAATGGGTTAGGGTAGTTTTGGTTCAATGTATATTTATTTGGGGTGGTTCCGTTTTCATCCTCAATCCCGGTAATTTGCATACTTGTATATGGCATCGACTTATATTGATTCCCGCCATACGCACCCATGTCGTTTCTTAATGTCCCAAGAGCCGGGGACAGAGCGAAGCCAAGATTCTCGGGGTCTTCCCAATCAT
>JBATTD010000408.1:0-6298 GCA_049670345.1 Ignavibacteriaceae bacterium | reverse complement strand
TAGCGGCACTGTTTTATTTTATAATTCCAATTCGTAAAAGTACTGTTTTGGAAAATCTGCATAATGCATTCCCAGATTACAATGAAAAGAAAGTAAAAAATATTGCATTCGGCAGCTATAAAAGTTTTGCTATTGCACTTGCGGAAATATTGTATATGCCGGCAATGAGTAAAGAAGACATAAAAAAACAAGTTGATTGCAGTAATCCGGAATTGATTAGAAATAAGTATGAAGAAAATAATGGTGTAATCCTTCTTTCAGCTCATTTTGGGAATTGGGAATATATTGCAACCTCTATTGCTGCCCAATTAAACATTGCCTTTTCTGTGATAATTAAACCACAAAGAAATCCATACGTAACAAACTGGATGAATAAAGCCAGAACCAAATGGAACAATGAAATTGTACCGTTGGGTATATCAATTAAGCAAACGTATCAAACACTGAAGGATAAAAAAATTGTTGCCATGGTAGCAGATCAAAGAGGTCCTGAAGAAAGTATTAAAATAAATTTTTTCGGAAGGAATCTTTCTGTTCATACCGGGCCCGCAGTTCTTTCATTAAAAACCGGAGCACCTGTTCTTTATGGAATTTCTGTTAGACAGGATGACTATTCATATAAATCAGTAATGACTGAAATATCTAAAGAGAATTTACCGGAATCTAATGAAGAAAAAATTAAAGAACTTAGTCAACGGCACATGACTTATCTGGAAGGTTATATAAGAGAATATCCGGAACAATGGTTGTGGATGCATAAACGATGGAAGCACTGATGCAAACCGGTGGTAATATATTAGTAATTCAAACAGCTTTCCTTGGAGATGCAATTCTAACCCTTCCCATGATACAGGTATTAAAGAAAAAAAACTTCGAAAGTAAGTTGGATGTTTTAGCAATTCCTTCAACAGAGGGAATATTTTCGTCGTCTCCTTACGTTGATGATGTGATTATCATCGACAAAAGGGTAAAACATAAAAGTATTAAAGGATTAAATAATTTTATAAAAGAGTTAAGGAAAAAATCCTATTCAAAAATCTATTCACCTCATCGTTCACTCAGAAGTGCATATATAACAATCAGGCTGGGAGTTAAAGAAACTTTTGGATTTGATAATAGTAGTTTAAAATATGCTTATAAAAATATTGTAAAGTATAAAAAAACAGATCACGAAATTCAGCGAAACCTTGAATTGATTGGTGAAAACACTGAAGATAAGAACTGGAAAATATTACCTGAAATTATCACTGATGAAACGGAAAATGAAAAGGTAACAACTTTTCTGTCATCTAATAAAATAGATACGGAATTTATTGCTGTTGCACCGGGAAGTGTTTGGGAAACGAAACGATATCCAAAAGAGTATTTTAGTGAAGTTATAAAAAGTCTAATTTTAAAAAATGAAAAGGTAGTGTTAATTGGCGGTGATAATGATAAATCGCTTTGTGATGAGATTTCTTATAATCTTAATTATAGCGTAGAAAACCTTGCTGGTAAATTTAGCGTTACAGAAACAATTCACTTACTCAGAGGTGCCAAACTTCTAATAACTAATGATAGTGCTCCAACTCATATGGGAATGTGTGCTGATATTCCTGTTTTAACAATTTACTGCTCAACTGTTCCCGGATTCGGCTTTTATCCTTACAATTATAAAAGCAGATATTTGAGTTATGATAAACTAGATTGCAAACCTTGTGGGATACATGGTTACGGGGAGTGTCCTGTTAAATCGTTTGATTGTGGCTATAAATTATTACCGGATGATATTCTTATAGAAATTGAAAAGATGTTGAGCGAATATGCCTAAAAGCGCAAAACTCATAAATGTTGATTCTGATATTGAAATGGCTGTAAGCGAAGCAAAAAAAATATATCATTCGGGTGGTATATTCATCTACCCAACTGATACCATTTATGGTTTTGGCTGTAATCCATTTAATGATACAGCTCTACAAGCACTCAATAGCATTAAGGGCAGGGGTGAGCAAAAACAATACATACTTTTGGTAGATAGTGTTAACACGTTACTTAATTACATCGACTTAAATGATGATCAAATTATTGCAATGCTGAAAAATATCTGGCCAAATCCAATATCATTTATTTTTCATTTAAATTACAAAACCAGAAACTTGTTGCAATATGATGTTGCGGCTTCCAGAATTCCTAACAACACTTTTTGTCTTGATCTTCTGTCGGAATTAAAAGCTCCTTTGGTCTCAACAAGTGTTAATTTTAGCAATCAACAGCCGTTAAATGATTATCCTTCTATAAAAAACGAGTTTGCTGATAAAGTGAATGTTATTTTTTTTATAAATGATAGAGAAAATTTCGGGGCATCAACTTTAGTGGATTTAACAAAAAAGCCACCAAAAATTTTGAGAGAGGGCAAAATTAATTTCATGGAATTGTGGCAAAAGTTATGTTAAATTTATAACTCTGTTTTTATTTAATTATATTTTAATTATGGCATTTATTAAATACATAAAAAATCTAAAAAACTTCTCTGTAATCTTTATACCGGATGATACTTCACAAAGAGCACGTTCGTTAAAGTTATCCTTTCCCAATTTATTATGGATCGGGATCTTATATACTTTTGTCATTGCTGTTTTTGGGTTTTATGTGCTATCATTAACCGGGCTGGATTTTTATTTTTTACCAGCTTATTCAGGATTGCGTGAGCAGGACAGACAAAAAGTTGAGGAACTCAACTCCAAAATGATTTTCCTGGTTCAGGAGTTGGAAAAACTAAAAGCAACAAATGATAGACTGAAGTACGCTTTATTTCTAGGCGATTCCACGCTGTTCGATTCTTCTGACCTACCTAAGGATACTATTAAGCAAGGCAGCACTTTACCCACCGAAGGTAATATATTGATGATAGTTTATAAACTGTTATTTGATGAATCATATCAAGAAGAATCGTTATTATTTATAAAACCTATTAATGGTTTTCTCAGTAGAAAATTCGATTCCGATAAAGGGCATATGGGAATAGATTTTGTGGTGAAAGAAGAAACACCTATTTACGCATCTGCAGGAGGTTATGTTATATTTGCAGATTATACAGTTAATGATGGCTATATGATAATATTAAATCATCTTAATGGTTATATCAGTGTTTATAAACACTGCTCATCATTAATTAAAGGGGCCAGAGAAAATGTAGAACAGGGTGAACTATTAGCACTTAGCGGCAATACCGGAAGAAAAACTACAGGCCCGCATTTACATTTTGAAATTTGGAATAACGGGAAACCGGTTGATCCTGAAAAACATTTTATCAATTACTAATTTAAAGGAGAATTGATGTTGAAACCAAGACCAATGAATGGAAACACCGAAGATATTACAATTATTAGTAATGGTGTTAAGATCGAAGGGAAGGTAACTAGCACAGGCAGCATTCGTGTTGACGGTACTTTGAAGGGTGACTTAAATGCCAAAGGAAATGTTACCGTTGGAGAACAAGGCAATATAAATGGAGAAATAACTGCAAATATTGTTACTATTGGAGGCAGAGCAGTTGGAACGGTTAATGCCAAGGAAAAACTTGTACTCGAAACTAAATGTGTTTTAAATGGTGATATTATTACCAAAGTATTGGTAATTGAAGCCGGCGCAAAATTCGATGGGAAAAGTAACATGGGCGATGTACGAGAAGTGAGCAGCCCAAGTATATCAACAAAAATTAAAGATGATGATAAAACCGGATAAACTGAAGGATGTTAATAAGATCTACCGTGAGGTAGGACCTTACTTAGGTCTCGGTATGCAGTTAGCAATCACTGTAACAGTTATGGTTTTTTTAGGAATTTGGCTCGATGAAAAATTTGATTTATCTCCTGTACTTACAATTGTTTTTGCTTCAATTGGTGTATCTGCCGGGATGTACAATTTTATCAAGAGTGTTATAAATTCTGGTAAATGAATTCAGCTAAAAAAATTTTATTATTTGGAATATCATTTGGCATTTTTAGTTTGTTGGTTTTAGCAATGCTTACGTTAATTGCTGTTTCAAATAAAATTATTTTCAAATCAATTCTTATTGGGGATTTTCTCGCTTTCCTTAATTTTATGCTGGGTTTGATGTTTGTGACTTGGGGAATCAACCGTGCTGATAAGGAATTTCTCGCTTCATTGTTCGGCGGATTACTGATTCGCCTCAGTTTATTACTTGTTCTATTAACTTCTACACTAATTTTCTTGGAAATAAATGAGATTAGCTTTATATTTTCTATCTTATTTTTTTATTTTTTTTACGTTATAATCGAAATAATTTACCTTAATTTCAGGAAAAGATAGAAGATTACATCTCCTTGAGTAATGCGGTTGATACAATAAAAACGGTTGCTGATTCAGTTCAGCAATCCAGTGGGCCTGGAAGTGATTGGATACTTCACCATGTGATGGATGCAAGAGAATTGGATTTTGAACCTCTCTTTACTGTACATATTCCTCAGTTTCCTACTGTTTTTGGAATTGATATGACACCGACAAAGCACGTTGTATTTATGTGGCTTGCTGCATTGTTGGTCTTACTCACATTCACTATAATTGCTAAAAGATATAAAAAGTCACTCGTTCCAAAAGGTATAACTAACTTCTTCGAAGTATTTATTCTTGTTGTAAGAGATGAGATTGCTAAAACTACCATTGGTAAAGGATATGAGAGATTTGTTCCTTATTTACTTACTATTTTTTTCTTCATCTTATTTGGTAATTTTTTAGGGCTTCTCCCCTGGTCGGCAACTTTTACAAGCAACATAGGTGCTACCGCCTCGTTAGCAATCTGTTCATTCTTTATGATTCAGATTGCAGGAATAAGGCAGAATGGATTTTTTGGGTACTATAAAGGGTTGATTCCCCATGGTATTCCTCCGGTGCTATTAGTTCTTATAATTCCTGTTGAAATATTAGGATTATTTACAAAACCATTTGCATTGGCGATACGACTCTTTGCAAATATGATAGCAGGGCATTTTGTTATTTTAGCGTTAATTGGATTAATCTTTTTTATGGGAACTGTTTTGGTTGCACCCGGGGCAATACTTTTTGCAATTTTTATATACTTATTAGAAATTTTAGTCGCTTTAATTCAAGCGTATATTTTTACCATCCTTACATCTATGTTTATAGGGATGGCTGTACATCAGGAACATTAAATAACAACAATAAATTTAAGGAGATAAACAAATGGATTTTTCATTAGCATGGTTAGGAGCAGGGTTAGGCGCGGGATTAGTTGTATTAGGTGCCGGGCTTGGAATCGGTAAGCTTGCAAGTTCTGCTATGGATGCAACTGGAAGACAACCGGAAGCAACCGGCGCAATAAGAACTTCGATGATTATTGCTGCAGCTCTTATTGAAGGTGTTGCCTTCTTTGGGTTGGTTATTTGTATTCTTTTAGCAATCAAAGCATAGTTAGTGGTTTAATAATCACTGCAATTAATTAGATAAGGATTTAAAATGCTTGCAAACATTTTACTTGGCGTATTAGCATCAGGAGGCGGTGGCGGGTCGCTGCTCGATGTTAATCCCGGATTGATAATCTGGACGATATTAACTTTTTTACTCCTTTTGATCATTCTGAAAAAAGTTGCCTGGAAACCAATCCTTACTGCTTTGGATAATCGTGAGAAGGAAATAGAAGATTCTCTTAACAGAGCCGAACAGGCGAAAGAGGAAGCTCAAAAAATCCTTGAAGAAAATCAAGCAACTCTTTCTAAAGCAGAGGAAGAATCGAAGAAGATCATTGACCAGAGCAGAGTATATGGTGATAATCTTAAAGAGCAGCTGATGAAGGAAAGCAAAGATCAGGCACAGAAAATAATTGAAGATGCGAGTGCTGAAATTGAGAGAAAGAAAAATGCGGCATTTGAAGAATTGAAAAATCAAATTGCAGAAATTTCAGTAAACGCAGCAGAAAAGATTATGAAAGAAAATATTGATGCAAATAAAAACAAACAAATAGTAAATAAATATTTATCTGAGATCAATAAAAATTAATAATGGTAAGTCTAAAGGTTTCAAATAGGTACGCACTATCTCTGCTAAGCATTGCTCTCGAAAAAAATATGCTCGATACATTCTACAACGATGTAAAATTATTAATTAATACTTTTAATGAGAGCGACGAACTTCAGCGGGTTGTTGAAAGCCCGGTAGTAAGAACAGAGGTGAAAATTTCTATTTTAGATGAAATTTTTTCCCAAAAGATTGATAAAGAGACTATCAACTTTATTCATTTTATCATCCAAAAAAGAAGAGAAGAAATACTTTATTCTGTAGC